>NZ_JBXKMX010000054.1:0-7190 GCF_056992975.1 Ectobacillus sp.
GCGTGCCTACAAGTACAGTTATATTTCCGCCAATGATAGGAGCACGAATACTGTGAGAAAAAGCTGGATAGTCATGTTGCGTTGCATATAATGTAAGTGATCTAGGAATAAATAGCTGCTGTAATGCAGATAGGGAGTTAGGATGAACGGTAGTTGTACCATATTCCTCCGACATCGGTCCATGAAAGGTTATCATTTTGGCCTGCTGAATCATGACTGCATGTAAATAAGTGATATCGCTGTATCCCCAAAAAATTTTCGGACGTAGAAGCAGCGGGGTAATATCTAAATGAGGAAGTAATCGTGCGCTTCCATATCCACCTCTTGCACAGAAAATTGCCTTGACGTTAGGATTTTCGATAGCATGTTGTAAGTCATTTATTCGCAAATCATCACTTCCAGCTAAATACCCATCTTGTTCAAAAATATGACGCCCTAATTGAACATCTAGACCGAGTTGCATAAGATAGTGTTGCATCAAACGTACCGCCTCTTCTTTTACAGGACTTGCAGGTGCAACAATTTGTACGGTATCTCCTCTAGTAAGAGCAGGTGGTTTGTTCATGGAATCATCCTCCCTCTTTGCAATATATGCAGAGAAAACACGGATTTTACTATGAACAATAGAAGGTAAGTTTATACAAACAAAGGAGGGTCTTCATGGTAGAAACAAGACTAACCAGTATGCTTGGTATAAAGTATCCGATTATTCAAGCAGGAATGGCTGGATCTGTAACAACGGCAGAACTGGTGGCGGCAGTGTCAGAGGCAGGGGGCCTGGGTACACTTGGTGCAGGATATATGAAACCAGATGTTATTCGTAGGGCGATTGCTGACATACGTGAACGTACATCAAAGCCATTTGCTGTAAATTTACTAATTGCAAGAAGAAGATTATTAGATAATCAAACCATTGAAAATGGAAAGCGTTTACTTCGTCCTATGGAAGAACAACTAGGTGTAAAAGAGACGAATGCAGCTATACAAGAAGAGGATTATCACGAGAAGTTAGCAGTATTAATTGAAGAAAAGGTTCCTGTTGTTAGCTTTGCTTTTGATATTCCGTTTGTAAAGGAAATGCGAGCACTTAAGAAAAATGGCACGCTAGTAATTGGGACCGCCACAAATGTACGAGAAGCAAAGGTGCTTGCTAATATTGGTGTTGATGCAATTGTAGGGCAAGGCAGCGAGGCAGGAGGACACCGCAGCACGTTTCTTGGTTCGGAGCAGCATTCATTAATTGGAACAATGGCTTTGATTCCACAAATTGTAGCATCCATTCCTTCTATGCCGATTATCGCAGCAGGCGGGATTATGGACGGGAGAGGCCTTGTTGCAGCTTTAGCCCTAGGAGCTGTAGGGATACAAATGGGAACGGCATTTTTAATGTGTACAGAGAGTGGTACGCATCCGGTTCATAAAGAAGCAGTCTTACATAGTCATGAACGGAGTACGGTCGTTACAAGAGCATTTTCAGGACGCTATGCGCGTGGAATTGAAAACGCATTTATTAAGAAAATGCAAGGGGAAGAGCAGGATCTCCCTCCTTATCCGATTCAAAACTCTCTTACCTCTCCGCTTCGAAGTGCAGCCGCCCAGCAAGGTAACGGCGATTATATGGCACTTTGGGCAGGGCAGGCATCAGCGCTCGCGAAAGAGCGAACAGCGGCTTCGTTAATTGAGAAAACGATGGAGGAGGCCAGAAAGAGAATTGTAGAATTAAAGGGATTTGGGTATTAAGAGAGAATTGGAAAGCTGATTCTAGAAAAATTATTTAAAAAAAGGAAACACATCAAATGTTTCCTTTTTTTATTTTCCTTCATAAAATTGCTGAACGGCTTTGTCAATATATATCCAGCCTTTCCATCCAACATGAATCGTATCTTTCATGAAATATGGATCATATTCATGAGATGAAAAGTCAGCAACAGCAAATCCTGATTGTACAATTTGATTTTGTACTTTTTGGTAATAGGATTGGCGCCGTTCCTTTGGAAATTTTGCATAGTCGTACCACGGCCCGTTTACAGGAACGGAGACGAATAATGCTTGTGCATGTTTTTGCTTCAATAAATCTAGTACCATTTGTAAATCGTTATATTCGGGTGATACATCGTACGATTCATTTGCACGGTAGCCTTTTAATTGTGGTAATTTTGGAGCAATTTTATCATTATAGTAATCGTCGACTATACCGTATTCATTTGACTTTGACTCGCTTTTTCCCGATTGTTCGGCACGATGTATGAGTTGATCCCATGAAAGACTTTTCAAATGGGGATCCGTATTTGGTTTGTGCCCGTAAACGGCAACGAGAGAAAGTACAAAATCCTTTCGTTGTAAAATGCTTCGGTATATGTATGCTAGTGGTTTCGCAATTTTTGCTTTCCATGTGTGTACGGAGTCCGTATACACGATCCCTTCTAGCATTGTTGTAAGCAGGGAGTCTTTTTTTACTACTTCAAAGGCAAGCAATCTCCTTGCAGCTTGCTTCTTAAGTATAGGATCTAATGTTTGATTAAAGAGAAAATCGTAGGCTTGAATGGATGAAAAGTTTGGCGAAAAATGTTCTTCACTTAATCCTTCTGCTACAAACCATTGCGGAGAAAGAATGAAGACAATCTTTTTTCCTTCTAATTGATTTGC
Organism: Ectobacillus sp.; assembly: GCF_056992975.1. Taxonomy (NCBI): domain Bacteria; kingdom Bacillati; phylum Bacillota; class Bacilli; order Caryophanales; family Bacillaceae; genus Ectobacillus; species Ectobacillus sp. The sequence goes on from NZ_JBXKMX010000054.1 coordinate 2,647, forward strand.
ATTTGCTGCAAGACTTAAGAAATGGGTAAGCGACTGCGTACCACCACGACCAATGAGAAATGGCGTAAATCCATCAGGATTTACGCGAAAGTAGTTTGACGGATGGTATACATCTAAGCGAGACAGCTCCGAGGAGCCGTACATCGGAAGATAGTTCGGATTCTCTAGCATTTTCTTTTGCAAATCTATTCCTTGAAATACGTTGGTACTTAAAGAATTTGCGGCTTCTTCCACTTTCGTCTTGCTTAATAGAGATTGAAGGAATGAATTGGGAAGAAGTAGTAAAGTGCAAAAGATTAGGAATGCAAGAAGAATCGGACTAAACGTCGGTGTTTTCATTTTAGCCCTTCCAATTTTTTTATAATTAAGTTAGGTGTAGCCCATTCATCACGGTCAAAATCAGAAATGGATACTTCAATATTTAAACGTTCTTGAATTTCTACTAGTAAATTAACAGTTCCAAATGAGTCAAGAATGCCTTCTTCAAATAGAAGAATATCTGGGTTTTCCTTTACAATATCGTTTTCACATACTTCTTCAAGAAGCTCTAATACTTGGTCTTTAAAGTCATTCATAGTTACAATCTCCTTTTTCTTCATTCATAATACTCAGTTCTAGGAAAAATATGTTAAATAATCTTGCCTGAGAAGATGAGAAATCCAAAACATACAAAGTGGAACGTAAGCACAATCGAAACGGCATAGGTTAGTTTGTTGTTTGGCCAGAACTTGTGCTTCTTGTTTAAACGTTCAAATACATCAAACAAAATAATAAGGAGGGCATGGTATAGACCGTAAATAATATAATTTGTGTGAAGTCCGTGCCATATTCCCATAATGAAAAAATTTAAGAAGAAACCAAGATAGGAAACGACGTATCGGTTCTTAATAATCTTTTTCTTGGTCATGAGAAAAACAAAGCGCATATAAATATAATCACGGAACCAGAAGGATAAACTCATATGCCAGCGATTCCAGAAATCCTTAATATTACGACTAATAAATGGCTTATTAAAGTTTTCAGGGGTCTTAATGCCCATGAAATAACTAACCCCAATTGCAAAGGCACTATAACCAGCAAAATCAAAAAATAGATAAAAACTGTACGCATACATATATATAAGTACCGATGTAAAGGAGTGCTTCATAACGAAATCCGCATGAAGAACATACTCGTTAATTAAATAGCCAATAATGAATTTATATAGAAATCCTTGGAAAATACGATTGATACCAATGTAGAGAAGTTCCGTATACTCCTTGGATGACGGTGTTTTTACAACATCTTTTTGAAAGCGACGAAATCGATCAATTGGACCAGATGTAATGGTTGGAAAGAAGAGAAGGAAACGAAGGAAGTCATAGAGCGATAATTCCTTGATTTGTCCATCTCTTATTTCAATGATCATTTGCACGGATTTAAATGTTAAATACGAAATGCCAAGAAAGCCAATAGTGCTTAATGGCTGTAGAATGGGTACGACTTTCACTAGTAAAAGTGGCAATATCGCAAGCAAAGTAGCAAGATAAAACGTACTTGTTTTGTTATTTCGCTTACGAAGCGGTAAATAACTCTTTGCAAGTAAGACTTGCCATATCGTATAGAAAATGAGCGAAATGGCTTGCGTTGGTTTATTTGCAAAAATAATAGCAAGTATAATCACCGTAATGATAGAGTTGTACGTCCGCAGTGATTTCCCGCGTAGACCAGCTATGATGGTAGGTGCAAGTAAAATCAATATAATTACAAAATAAGTAAATGTTGCATACGGAATCATGCTGTAACCTCACTCAACAATTTTTTTCGGTCGATTTTTCCGTTTGCTGTCATTGGTATACTTTCGCGATATATAAATTTTCGCGGTATCATGTAGTTTGGAAGAAAGGATGCAGTCTCTTTTTTAATGGCTGATGTGAGCTGATATTCCTTTTCAAACGTATGCTTCTTTGGAATTACTACTGCTAATAAGTGGTCGTATGTATCTCCTTTTTTTACAGGAATTACAACGGCTGATTCAACATAGCTACTTGTTTGTAGTTGATGTTCAATTTCCTCTAGTTCCATGCGGTAGCCGTGTAGCTTAATTTGAAAATCCAAGCGACCATGAAAAAAGAGACGCCCGTTTTGCATATGTCCGGCATCACCAGTCTTGTAAGCACGCTCACCGCCTATGATTGTAAAGGATTTATTTGTTAAATCAGGGCTGCCTAAATATCCGGTGCTCACGCTCGGTCCATTTATTATAATTTCTCCCTGTTCTCCTTCTTTAGCTTCAGTGCCGTCTTCTTTCATAATAAATATTCGGCTATCTGATTTACAGTATCCGACAGGAAGAGCGGTATACTTACTTAAAACATCATCTGTTATTTCTATGCTTGTAACGGCTACTGTTGTTTCGGTTGGACCGTATGTGTTAATGATTCTTGCTTTTGGAAACCGTTCCTTTAGCTTGCGGGCAGTGTCGTTAGAGAGTACTTCTCCGCAAAAGAGAAAGGTGCGGATGTTCGGTAGCATTTCTTCGGTAAAGCCGGGCTCCATCAGGCATAGTTGCGCGAACGATGGCGTAGACGTCCAAACTTCTATTTGAGAATTTTTAAAGGACGCAAATAATTCCTTTGGTTTTGCAATCATATCCTTATCAATAGCCCACAATGTGCCACCTGTTGTTAAGGATGAATACAAATCCATTACTGAGAGATCGAATGAAAACGGTGCTTGGTTTAAAAACACTTGCTTTTTTGTAATTGGAAAATCCGATTGCATCCAGCTTACAAAACTTTGTAAATTACCAAGAGTAATTTGAACACCTTTTGGGCTTCCCGTGCTGCCAGATGTATAAATAATATAAAACGTATCCTCTTCTGTAACTTGTAGTGAGGGATTTGCAGCTTTTCCTTTATAGGTAGAAAAAATTGTTTTTATTTCTTCCTTTTGGACTGTCTGAATAGCAACATTAGAAATTACAGTATCTGTTGCTGATAAGAATAGCTTTGCGCCAGAATTCGTAACAATATGGTGAATTCGATCTACAGGGATGCTGTAATCTATTGGAATATATGCATGTCCAGCCTTTACACATGCAAGAAACATTACAATCATTTCTGGCTGCATATGCCCGTGCACAATAATTGGCGTTGCATCCTTATGACGCTCAGCTATCCAATACGAAAGTGCATCCGATTGTTCTTTCAACTGACCATATGTAATAGACTTATCTCTCCATACGAAGGCATTTCGGCTTGGCTCTGTTTGTTCCCAATGTTCGATTTCTTCGAAAACATTCATGTTCTTTACCCCGCTTTAAAACTCATTGTAAATATACGTACTTGAATTTGTATCTTTAAATCCATAAAGTCCTAGAAGAGCTAGAAGAATGAATAAATAATAGAGGGTTTTGACTACCCACTGCGTCAGTGGACGAGACCACATACTTTGAATCGCTTTCATAAGTTCCTCCTCATTTACCTGCTGCGCAATAACTACTGAAATAAGGTTCATTTCTGATAGTATCACTCTTACAGTAAAAAGAAAATCCTTTCGTCTTTCAAATAGCCATACATTACTAGCATATTTCATTAATTTTTCCATATGGAATTAGAGAGGGAAACACTAAAAATAATCAGAAAATAGTATAGTACATTCTGCTTGAAATGTATATGTTAATACAAAAAAATGACTGGTGAAAGTGGGGAAGTGTGTGAGTAATTTCCATTATATTATTGACAAGCAAAAAATAGTAAATTGGAGACGGCATTTGCATAGCCATCCAGAGCTTTCTTTTCAAGAACATCAAACAGCACAATTTGTCTTCGATACATTACAGTTGTTTCCTAATTTAGAAGTCGTTCGCCCGGCGGCAAGTAGCGTTATGGCTATATTAAAAGGAAGGGGGAAGGGAAAAACGGTTGCACTACGAGCCGATATGGATGCCCTTCCTCTCCAAGAGGAAAATAATGTGAGCTATGCATCTAAAATAAATGGTGTTATGCATGCATGTGGGCATGATGCACATACTGCTATTTTGCTCGGGGTAGCTGACATTTTAACAAAGCATGCAGATTCCTTAGAGGGAGAGATTCGTTTTCTATTTCAGCACGCAGAAGAGCAATACCCAGGCGGAGCGGAGGAAATGGTGCAAGCTGGTGTAATGGATGGAGTAGATGCCGTACTAGGGCTCCATATGATGTCCGGTTTGCCGACAGGGAAGATTGGAATTGCTTATGGTCCGATGATGGCAGCGCCAGATGTGTTCGATATTATAATAGTAGGAAAGGGGGGGCACGCAGCTCATCCGCAGACATGCATTGACCCTATAGCTATTGGTGCACAGCTTGTAACGAACCTACAGCATATTATTTCTAGAGGGACGGATGCTTTTGATCAACGTGTACTTTCCGTAACACAATTTCATGCCGGAACAGCCGATAACATTATACCAGAACGTGCACATATTATGGGTACCGTCCGTTCATTTAAGGAGGATCTGCGCCGTGATGCAGAAACGAAAATTCGGCAAATTACAAAGGGGATTGCGGATGCGCATG
>NZ_JBXKMX010000055.1:0-15066 GCF_056992975.1 Ectobacillus sp.
TTTCAGAGAATCATATTCCACTGCATCCGTGGCTCTGCATGAATGCAAAAGTTTCCTATCAATGTGACCGAAAAAAAGATGCACTCTATTCATTAGGTCTTCATCTTATTACAGGAACCATTCTATCCGATTTCCAAAGCGTACTCGAGCAAATTCCCTTCACTCCAAAAATACCTGATTTTTGCTTCACATTAAGTCCTATTATTAAACCCAAAAGTGGATTTGTTAGATTAGAGGATGCATTGCATAGGCTAATTAACCAGGATGACCATACGTGGGCAGATGATGCGCGTAAGCGTTGGGAACATGACTTGCACTTATTAGACGAGTTTTATACTGATAAAGAGAATGAAACCTACATAAAGGAAAAACAAGCATTACAAGAACAGTATGAGCCGAAAATTCAAGTTACCATTATTAACGGAGGCATGTTCTATATTACAAAAGAGCGAATCACCTAACATAAAAAATGTGCATGGGTAAACGTGATACCATTGTATCACGATCACCTATGCACATTCTTATATACCTTATTTTGCATGAATGCCTTCTTTTGTTTGCTGCATAACGAGCTTTTCTAGCTCCTGTATGGCGGCAATAACTGTTTCACTCGTAATCGTACCCATAAGATGAATGGACTCGTGAGGAAGCACCGCAGTTTTCGCAATCGTTTCAATGGCATTCTTATCTTCAATTGATATTCCAAAATCCGCAAGAGAGGAAGGAAAACCAAATTGTTTGTAGTAAGGCAGTAAAAACACAATCTCGTCCCACTTTTTCTCAATTGCTAGTTGTGCAAAAATACCGTAAGCTACTTTTTCCCCGTGTAAAAAGGAGTGGGTTTCATTCACCTTTGTCAATCCATTATGAATCGCATGTGCCCCAGCTACTCTTCCAAAACGATCACCATAGCCGCCAACCATTCCACCAACAGCAATAATCGTTTCAATGACTTTAATAAAAGCAGGTGTTACCGTTTTAGCTTCCATACTTGTAATTGCCTCTTGACCAAGCGTTAACAAAACATCGCGGCATAACTTCGCGGCATGGTGGGCTAGTAATACCGAAATAGATGGATCAGAAAGCTTTTCGATTAATGCATTGGCTTCGTACCATTTCGCTAATGTATCTGCAATGCCCGCCTTCAATAGACGAATTGGTGATGCCAAGATGACACGCGGCTCTAATAAAACAATGTTTGTACTTGAGGGAAAAACGGTATAGTGAGTAAACACTCCTGTTTCATCGTAAAATACACTTAATGGCGTCCATGCAGCACATGTCGAAGCAAGTGTTGGAATAAGAACGGTTGACGTATGTGTCTCATTGCCAATTGCTTTTACCAAATCTAGAATTTTTCCGCCGCCAACTCCTATTACTGCTTGAAACGCACCCTTTCGAACCTTACGAGAAAGTCGATTCACTTCCTCTAGTGTACATTCTCCCCTATACACCTCAAATTGACAAAGTACATGTGAAAAAGATGGAAAATAAGGGCTAATCGCCTTCCAGGAGGCATCCCCGCGAACAATTAAGCAACTTGTAATTCCACTATTTAACAATCTTCCTTCCAAAGAATCCAAAACATTTACATCACACACGTACAGTTGAGGTGCTCCTCGTACTTCCAATTGTTCTTTCAATTTTTTCTCCTCCTTTAAGGTAAAAAGAAGTGACGTAATAAGAGATTTAATCTGCCTATTACGTCACCTTACCAACCTATTATTTTCTATTTAGCATCCATTCTGGTTTTCCAAATCCTTTAAAATCTTTATCAATTTCTGCTTCAAATTCCTTTGATTCTACAGCTGTTTTCAAATCTTTCGCAAATTGCTTATCTAAATCTTTTGTATTTACAACTACGCGGTTCCGGTATTGATCCGGCATTTTTTCAAGTTGAAGGGCATCCAATAAATTCATTTTTGCAGCTAATGCAAAGTTACCAGGAACTGCAGATAAATCTACACTTTCCACTGCTCGTGGCAATTGTGCTGCTTCAATTGGCTTAAAGACAAGTTTCTTTGTATTCTCTTTCACGTCTTTTTCAGATACAGTTAACGGATTTGCATTCGTATCAAGTTTAATAAGACCTGCATCTTGTAAAATAACAAATGCACGTGCTGCGTTCGTAGGATCATTTGGAATTGCAATGGAGCTTCCTTCTTTAACATCGTTTAATGATTTGTATTTATTTGAGTAAATCCCCATTGGAGCTGTTGGAACAACAACTAACTCAGAAAGTTGCATATTATTTTGCTTTGCAAAATTCTCCATATACACTTTATGCTGGAATAGGTTCGCATCAATGCTTCCTTCCGCTAACGCTTTGTTTGGTTGAATATAATCACTAAATTCTACGACAGTTACCTTATAACCTAACTTCTCTAACTGTGGTTTGATTGCTTTCGTAACCATATCACTGTATGGACCTGTTGTGGCACCAATTTTAATTTCCTTTTTTTGCGTTGTTGTTTGAGATTGATTTTGTCCTGCACAAGCTGCTAACAGACCGAGTGATAATACAAAAACAATTAGTAATGCTACTTTCTTCATGCTTGAAGTCCTCCTCATTGATGAACAATTCATTTATTTTTTATTTAATTGTCTTGCAATGCGATCTCCTAAAAATTGAAGGATTTGCACAAGACAAATTAACACAATAACCGTAGTAAACATAACCGTATTATCATATCGATAATACCCAAAGCGGATAGCTAAATCCCCAACTCCTCCGCCACCAACAATACCAGCCATTGCTGAATACGCAACAAGACTAATAGTTGTTATTGTAATGCCCTGTACAATGCCAGAACGTGCTTCAGATAAGAGTACATCTTTAATAATCATCCAAGGTGTAGCTCCAATTGCTATACCTGCTTCAATGACTCCTTTATCGATTTCTCGAAAAGACGTTTCAACAATACGTGCAAAGAAGGGTATTGCAGCAACCGATAATGATACCGTTGCAGCAGTCGGACCTATTGTTGTACCCGTAAGCAACTTCGTTAACGGCAAAAGTGCTACAAGTAAAATAATAAACGGAACGGAGCGTATAATATTTACAAAAAATCCTACTATTGTTTTTAGTGCTTTATTTTCCAAAAAAAGCCCTTTATCCGTAACGAATAATAGAATACCGAGTGGTAAGCCAACTAAAATAGAAACAACAAGAGAAAGTGCTACCATGTAGAGCGTTTCAAAAAATGCTTTATTTAAGTCAGGTAGAATTTGAATAATGTTAGATACCATGATGGATCACCTCGACATGTTGAGTTTTCAATGTTATATAGTCAATCGCCCGCTGTACTTCATCCTTCTCACCAATCAATTCCATTACAAAAATCCCCAGCGGTGTTTCCTGTATGTATTCAATTTTTCCATGTAGAAGATTTCCTTTAACGCGAAAAGTCTGTAATACATCAGAGACAATAGCTTCTTCTGCAATGCTTCCTTTAAACTGAATTTTAATAATCGTTCCGGTCCGTTTTTCGATAATACGTTCTGGAATTTCAAATTGCAAAACACTCTCAATAAATTGCACCGTTATAGGTTCTTTCGGATCAGCAAATACGTCATATACGTTTCCTTCCTCCACAATATGACCCTCTTGCATCACGGCTATCCGATGACATATTTCCTTTACAACTTCCATTTCATGCGTAATTAATACAATAGTAAGACCAAGCTTTTTATTAATAGATTGCAATAGTTTTAAGATTGATTTCGTAGTTTTTGGATCAAGTGCGGAAGTAGCCTCATCACAAAGTAGCACAGATGGATCATTCGCTAACGCACGAGCAATACCAACACGTTGTTTTTGACCGCCACTGAGCTGTGCAGGATATACATCACGTTTATCATGTAATCCTACCATTTCTAACAGTTCATCTGTTCTCTTATCAATTTCGGTTTTAGTTTTACCAGCTGCTTTCAGTGCAAAAGCAATATTTTCATGTACGGTTTTCGAGCTAATTAAATAGAAATGCTGAAAAATCATACCAATCTTTAGTCTAGCCTTCCGTAATTCCTTGCCTGTAAGCTTTGTCAGCTCTATTCCTTCTATTTTTACAATGCCCGAGGTAGGAGATTCAAGCAGATTCATACACCGAAGTAAAGAGCTCTTTCCCGCACCGCTGTATCCAACAATCCCAAAAATTTCTCCCTTTTGAATGGTTAATGATACATCGTCGACAGCTTTTACCTTTCCATGTTTTGTACCATATTCTTTCGTGACATGTTGAATTTCAATCATACGCTCTCTCTCCTTTGCAACATAAAAAGCCTCTTTCATTTGAAAGAGGCACCGTGACTACTGTTACGACTTATCTCTCAGAATAAAAGTATTCTGCAGGAAGTAGCACCTTTCCCGAATTCGGTGGTTGCTGGACGTCATAGGGCCTGATCCCTCAGTCACTCTTGATAAGTAAAAAATTATTCGATTTTTCAACTAACTTGAATAATAGTATGAATCTTAAAAATTGTCAATCATTTTTTGTAGATTCGTGTCGGATTGTTACTTTCGATTCAACATCCATGCTGGTTTACCAAACCCTTTAAAGTCGCTATCAATAATCGTTTCAAACTCTTTCGATTCCACGGCAGCTTTTATATCCTTAGAAAATTGACTGTCTACATCCTTCGTATTAACAACAACTCGGTTGATATGCTCTGGTCGCAATTTTTCTATCTGTATAGCATCCAATAAATTAAGCTTTGCAGCAAGTGCAAAGTTACCTGGTACGGCAGATAGATCGATACTATCAATGGCACGAGGCAGTTGCGCTGCTTCAATCGGCTTAAATACAAGTTTTTTCGTATTCTCTTTCACATCTTTTTCAGATACAGTTAATGGGTTTACATTTGCATCAATTTTTATAAGACCTGCATCCTGTAAGATTAATAGTGCACGAGCTGCGTTTACTGGATCATTCGGAATGGCAATGGCACTGCCTTCCTTTATATCATTCAATGATTTATATTTTTTGGAGTAGATCCCCATTGGAGCTGTTGGTACTGCTATAACTTCAGAAAGCTGCATATTATTTTGCTTAGCGAATGTTTCCATATACAACTTATTTTGAAACAAATTCGCATCAATGCTTCCCTCTGCTAGCGACTTGTTTGGTTGAATATAATCATTAAATTCTACCACCGTCACCTTATAGCCCTGTTTCTCTAACTGCGGTTTAATTGCTTTCGTTATCATATCTGAATATGGTCCTGCTGTTGCACCTATTTTAAGTTCTTTCTTTGTGGATGACGTTTGAGCTTGTCCCCCGCACGCTGCTAAAACACCAATTGAAATCAATAACACGACCAATACTGCTAATTTCTTCATAACATAATCCCCCTTCAATTCCTGACTTATTTTCCTACATAGTTTTCCAAACAACACAAAAAGCCTCTTTCATCTGAAAGAGACACCGTGACCACTGTTACGACTTATCTTTCAGAATAATACATATTCTGCAGGAAGTAGCACCTTTCCCAAATTTGGAGGTTGCTGGACGTCACAGGGCCTGATCCCTCAGTCACTCTTGATAAGTAAAACTTTATTTAATTAATATAATAGTAGTAGGAATAGTATGAATTGTCAATTGTTTTGTGGAGATATGTAGAAAATCTGGGAATGAAGAATTGTTCATGCATTCTGCCTGTTTATTTGACTATGTTCCATTACAATTATTTTGTCTGAATTCATAAAAGTAGACAAACGGTTGCAAAAAAAAAGAGCTGACTCACAAGAGGCAATTTCCTTATGAGTTCTCTCCTTTCTCACCTACATATTTGCTGAACATTTCGTATAATCCTTTATTCACTAGATAAGAAATTTGTTCATCTGATTTGTTTGGATAGCGGTCACGGAGTCGAATAGAAGCCTTTGCCATTAAGTTTTCTAATATAGAACGACCCCCTTTTCCGTATATCATTTCAGCATACTCAATTAACTTTGCATTCTCTACATCTGCTGAATTATGATTAAAAAAGAACTTTTCCATTGTCTCCTCCCTCCATGGCAGCGTTTTCATTTCATATCCACCATGTTATTACTTTCACAATACTATATGAATTTTTTCTTGTATTGCCATTATAGAACAATATAAGTACGGTACTTATATTAATTTAAGACATTTTTGTGAACAAACTATATTTACTACTGACTTTTTTAAACATATATGATATTACACCTTTATTAGAACATATAATTTTTATACCTTGCCATTATTATAGTAAAAAATGCTACTATTTTCTATTCTTACGCCTCAGTTTTAACACAAATGAAAACCGACCATAAAATGGCTTCTTGTAGAAGTACATTTTTACGGTCGGCTACATAAAAGACTGTCAATTTTTAATTTATTTTGCATCTTTTTCATGATGTAATGTTTTTTCATAGATCAACTTAATACTTACAGGAACTACACCAAACCATTTTTGCAAAAATGGCTCCTTTTCATTGCGGCGTTGTAACTTTTTGTTGAGTCGATCTTGCTTTGGACTATCCATGTATGTGACCACCTGTTGCGTCACAAATTTTACATAGTCATTGGTAGACATCCTACTCACCACCATAAATGTTTTTATTCTCCAATTATTTTTAAACAACTAAGAGAACGATCATTTATTGATAGTATAGACTACTTAGTGTTTTTTTAAGCAAGATTCAATCTCTTCTATAATGGAATTTATTTCCTTGTTTGTTGTATCTATGGTATACGTCGCCTCCTCATACCATTTCTGCCGAGTCTTATAAAGGTCGCTGAATCCTTCTGAATTTTTAAACAACGGTCTAGATGTATCTCCTTCTAATCTTTCTACGATGCTAGAAAGATCACAATATAAATACAAAATAATTCCATGCTCCTTCATCCATTCTCGGTTGTTCTCCCTTATTACAATACCACCGCCTGTTGTTATAATGACATTTTCACATGGTAATGACTGTAGCATGTCCGACTCATAAGATCGAAATGTATCCTCTCCTTCGTCGTGAAAAATAGCTGAAATTGATTTTCCTGCTTTTCTTTCAATTTCTTCATCCGTATCCAATACTGGAACGTTCCATCGCATAGCAAGTTCTTTTCCAATTGTTGTTTTTCCTGATCCCATAAATCCAGTGATGTATACAGCCTTCATCATTTTTACCTCTCTTCATGCCATTTCGTTATTTCTTTTGTATCTTTATTATACTGAAATTTCACTCTATATGTTCTTTTTTCCCATGTTTTGCATGTAATCGTTACGAATGTAACAGGTGAACCTATAGTGTCTATGGTCACCTCCCCTTGCTCGTAACGCAATGTACTACGAGGCAAATCATTGGTACTGTTCTTCAAATCCTGTATTCCGTTATGCATTAAAACATCCAAACGAAACATTTGTTCAGCTTCAAAATAAAATTTCTTCTCTAACAGAAACAAATTAGCAGTATGAATCAGCACCGATAACAAAAACAAAGAAAAAACAAGAGTAAATGGCATTGTAAATCCTTTCTCCTGTCTCATTCTTACACCTGAAAAGGAAAAAATCGTGTAATCATTCCACTATGCGTCTGCATATCCATATCAACAACACGAACACGGAGTGAAATGGACTGTAACTCGAATGTAACGCTTGTAATGTGCTGTAGTATAATTTCATACCCCTTTTCATCAACGCGCCGAATGATTTGATTTCCACTTCTTTCAAACGTAACGACTTGCCCATCGTTTTTCTGAAGAAATAACTTGTTAGGAAATGTTTTCACTACAGATGCTTCTCGAAATTCCATTTGCATCTGCTCCAAACATAGTGCCCATTCAAACTCAAGAAATTTCTTTTCTGTAGATACCTTAGGAACTATATGCGGAGCAAGCATAGCTAACAACAAGAGTAAAGAAAGACAAAGTAACATTTCAATAAATGTAAATCCATGTTCTCGTTTACCTGTTGCGAACACGTTCACACCTACTTTTGTTTTGTTGATTTAAATCAAGCCAATTCACACAAATACGTACATCGCTGTCATTATAGCTGTGTTCCACCGTTATGAAATACGTTACACCTTCCTTTTCAATTGAAAATGCCTTACTTGTTTCGTTTTGCAAAAACGCAATCTCTTCTCTTATTATTCCATTTGCAATATGACGAATCTTTGTCTGCTTTGCCTCTTTGAGAAGCAATACGGTTTGCGGAACAATAAGTGTACATAATACGAGTAGAATACTTAATGATGCAAGCATCTCCACTAAAATAGCCCCTTTTTCATGTAAGGTAATACGAAAATCTACCTTCCCCAAGTTGAAAAATGACTTTATATTTTTTAACTTTAAATGACACATACATCGTTCCACCTTTATTTATGTTTCCATCAGCTCCATATATAAGAGGGCTTGACAACGTATCCAGTTCTACAAGGAGTTGATGATCATAATTCCGAACGAGTATCGTTTCCATTTCATTTGTAATTACATATTGGTGATTTGCTGGTAGAAAGTGTAGTTTATGACGGGTACTATGACTCATCGCAGATTGTTGCATAAAAACAACGTCGCGGCGAAATTGTTCTAGAAACTTCTCACCTTTCTTCTCCTCGAACTTTGGAAAGATACCGACTGCGACCAAAGCAATGAGAGAAACAACAGTCAAAACAAAAATCGATTCCAAAAGAGTAAATCCCGCTTCTTTCTTTTGCTTAATTTGCAATAACCGATCCATCTGATTGTATGGTAAGAACTCTTCCATCTGGACATGTTGTTGTAGAAATATATTTACCTGAAGATAATTCTGCAATTGATGGTAATCTCCCATTATCAAGCTGATAAGCCTGTACTTGAGATTCCGTTGATCGCACGATTGCATCGCATCCCTTTTTATTTACCGTTTCTCTTTGTTTGACAACATTCGGAATAATTAACAAAAGCAGCACCGAAATAATGACGAGAACGAGTAACATTTCTAACAGAGTAAACCCCTTTTCATTCATATCTATACCCCCTCTATTGAATTTAGCATCGTAAACATGGGTAACAACATCGCCAAATACATCATTACAATCACAACGCCAATAATGGCAAATAAGATGGGTTGTACGACACTAAGGCAGCGATTAACCAATTGTTCCACCTTTTCTACCGCCAACTCGCTATAATCTGCAAGTTCTTTACCAAGGTTTCCACTAGCCTGTCCATGAGTTACAACATAAGGAAGTTCTTTTTCATAATATGGCTTATGACGAAGGACCTCATCGAGCTTTTCTCCTGTTTCAAGAAGCTTCCGTATTTCCTGTGCTTCCCATCGAAAGAAAGAATGGTGAGGCTGCATTTCAATAAATAGAAATACTTCTTTTACTGACAAGCCTCCCTGTAATAAGCTGCTTACTTGTTCAGAAAAATAGTGAGAATTATAAGAGATAATTAAGCTACGAACGATGGGAATCCTCATCATGAGTTTCATTCTTTCGTACGGGTGAAGTTTTTTTACTGCAATGTAGTAAGTTAGTGCAACCAAGAGAACAATGATAAAGAAAACTAGGAATACGATAGGAAGAAAATGTAAGGTCGTCAGTACGCCTTCAGAAAGAGGAGACGGAGACCGTATAGATTGATACAGATTTGAAAACTGAGGTATCAAAACTGAATTGAAGAGTAATACCATACCGGTAAGTAGTAGTAAGAGAAAGGCAGGATAGTGAAGCGTCTTTTGCAGCTTATTTGCATGAATAACTTTACGTTCCATCATCGTATAGCTTCGGCGAAGTGCATGAACGACATCTCCATGTTGTTCTGCAAAGTACAGATAACCAAGAATATCTGCATGAAAAGAAAGATTGGAAAAGACAGTATGAAGACTATTCCCCTTTTTCAATTCCTCCATTTCTTCTTGTAATTGAGATCTTTTCGGTTCCTTTAACACAAGTATAGAAAATTCAAAGGAATGCATAAGGGAATATCCTTTTTCCAACAGATTGGCGAGTTGCTTTAGTAGCTCTGCTTGCTCTTTTAGCCTCCACTTCATTGTAAAAAGGAATCCTTATTAATAAATCCGAGCGCATATCCTCTGCTCATGACCTGAGTAAGTGTTTGATAATGATAATCCGCTTTCTCTCCGCGAGCCTCTTGTAGAACTTTTTTTAACTCTTGCCCATACAATAGCTCATACACACTTAATCGCCGCACTTTTCGCATTTTCTTACATAGGGAAGAACAGTTCCCTTTGCAAAAGGGACATTTCATTTCTACTAATCGTTGTGCAGCAACTGCCAGTAACGATTGTTCAATTTCAGCTAGCGTTATATGAAAATCAAGCAATCGTAGTATGGCTCCCTTTGCATCATTCGTATGAAGAGTCGTCATCACAAGATGACCTGTTAAACTCGCACGTACAGCAACTTTAGCTGTTTCTTCATCCCGAATTTCACCAACCAAAATGATATCGGGATCATGACGGAGAATCGCCTTTAAGCCAGCAGCATACGTGACACCTGCCCTTTCATTAATTTGAATTTGTAGCATCCCATCGCTTCTTTTTTCGACCGGATCTTCAAGTGTTACAATTCTTCTTTTTAGTTCCCGCTGTGCTGTTTGGAGTAACGAATACATCGTTGTTGTTTTCCCCGACCCTGTTGGCCCCGTAAATATAAGCAAACCATGCGAATGTTTTAAAAACGAGACTAGTGTTTTAGCCGAATTTGGAAACAACGAGAGCTGTGATAAGGGTGGAACATTTACCTGAGGATGAACACGAATAACTAAACTCTCATCATTTAAAGTAGGGAGTGTAGATAAGCGTAATCCTATAAAAGCATCCCCCAATTGAATTTCTAATGCACCATTTTGTGGTTTACGTTTTTCCCCAATATCCATCGATCCCAGAAACTTAAAGTGAGAAACAAGTCGTTCTGAAAATGCCTTTGCAATGACATGTCTTGTTGCTAGATCTCGATCCATCCGTAACTCGATAACTGCATCATGTTGACGCGGTACAATATGGATATCAGATGCTTTCAACTCATAGGCTTCTTTAATAATTTCATCTGCAAACCGCTTCACACTATTCACTTCTTATCGCCTCCTCCTTCTCTATATACCACAATTCAAAATAAAAGAAAATTTCCTAATATTGCTTCTCGCATTAGGGAATGTATTATTTTGTTTTAGATAAAATAGTAAAGTATGTGCAAATATGAACAATTCATGAATCATCGTCCAAAACCCTTATTATACACATTTTCTATATTATAATATTTGTATTCTTGATAAAGTTTAAAAGGTGGAGATTATAATGGAGCAAGCGTTAAAAGTAACTAGTGTATTGTCTGATCCTACAAGATTCTACATTTATCAATATATTTCCAAAAAACATGACGATGTCACCGTTCAAGAAATTGCTGACAACTTTAATATTCATCCCAATGTTGCAAGACTTCATTTAACAAAGCTAGAAGATGTATCCATGCTATTATCTGATACAAAAAAAACAGGAAAAGGGGGCCGTCCAAGTCGCCTTTATCGTTTGTCAAATGAAGTTATTCAACTTCAATTTCCATTTCGTGATTACCAATTACTTTCGCAGGTTGCACTAGAATCCTTATTGCAATTAGGAGAAGCTGGACAACGCGCCTTATTTGAAACGGGGAAAAAATTTGGAAAAGAACTCATGAGCCGTTATCTTCATCGTCTTGACATTACGGAAGACAAGCTTTCTCTTGCTGATAAAGTAAATATTGCAAAAGATGCCTTTACCACAGCTGGTTTGACTCCTGAATTTGAAATAAACGAAAGTGAAAATAAGGTTTACTATCAAGTATACAACTGTCCATTTAAGGAAATATCACCTGAACATTACGATGACGTCTGTAATATGCATGGTGAAATGATGAATGGGATATTCGAAATATTATTTTCAGAATTCGAACTAAATCGTAAAGAAGACATATTACAAGGTTGTAAAGCTTGTGAGTATAAGCTCCAAGTACATTAATAATTCACAAGGGACAAAAAAGAGTCTTCTTTCTTTTTTGTCCTTCTTTTTCATACAATTATTTAAAGATTTACAATTATATGAAAAAGGGAATATAATTTAAATTAATGGTATATGTTCTTATATGGAGGGATGATATGAATCGCATGTTTCGTGTTCTAGGCTTCTGGACAGGAATATTTTCTGTCATGTTCTTTTTAGGGGATATGAAGACTGCCGCATTGCTCTTTTTCGTACAGACAGGATTTTTTATTCTTCTTAGCTATTTAAACTTATCGGAACGTATCTACTTTTATATTTTTGGCGCTTATCTAACTATCTTTTTTATTGGGTTTACATACTATACAACGTTTTTACTAGTTCCAGGAATTCCTCACTAATTAAACGTTCAATCTAACCATATCTTATTAATCAATATTCCTATATAGAGTTACATTTTTTACGACATGTATACAAACGTAGAGCCCACCTTAGAAGAAGATAACAGGCCTGTTATCTTCTTCTAAGGTGGGCTTTATTTTTCCAACAATATAAAGGGCCATAGATGTTAAAAAAGACACCCTGTCCCTTTTCTCCATAGATTATTAACGCCCCTTTTTATATTCCGTTTTGTTCACACCACTCATGAAATTTACGATAATCCACATCAACTAGTATAAGATCTTTTAATTCCACATTGACACTTACTTGATTTCCAATTTCTAATATATACGAAGGTCCATTTCCTTCTTGTACTACACCAAGCTGATTTTGATAAGGCCCATAACTGATGTATGCTTTTTGTCCGATAATGTCAAAATTCAATGGTTTCACCTCTTTTTCAGTCTTCATTCTGTATATATATGTTGAAGAAGGAAAAATAGTCCCCACAAAAAAAAAGAATGCGTCTCTTCACGCATTCAAAAACGTAATACTTTCACCCGCAATTTGTTTTAGCAATTCATTAACTTCTTGCACCGTTTTTTCAAAAATTGTTGTAGTTTCATTTACATAAGGGAAGTGAGGAAAGCGTTTCTCTAACACCTTAATTATTTCTGTGGTAAAGGCATCCGCACGAACACCGCATTCTGTTTCTAACACAACAATCCAATCTAATACGTGAAATCCTAACCCATCAATAAATTGAATTAGCGCTTCTCTTTTGTCATCTGCTTCTAGCAGTCGATTTTGCAAATCATGAAATAATGATTCTCCAAGCAGATTTTCTAGTTCATCATCATACTCTCCTGCAACCATTGCTTCATAACTAGCTTCATCTACAAGCTCTTCCACATCTTCGCGCGCAGTAGATAGAAGTTGATTGAAAGAAGCATTTCGTTTAATTTCACTTTCTTGTATCACTTCTAGAAATACTTGATTTACCTTCATTCACTATTCTCCTTTTATTATATATCTATGTTTAATGTGAAAGCGATTTTGCTCTGTCTTCCTATTCAAACTTCAAATAGATTACGTATAAAGAAGGGTTCCCTTTTGAAAGGGAAGGATAATGCACGGGATCAAATATAAGACTTACGATATGTGGATGTATGTCGAAGATACACATTTGTAGATTGAACGTTTGGAATCCAATAGTAGTACAGAAAAATTATAGTAGTTTTTTCTTTTGTTCTTGCTTCTCTAATAATTTCTCTGATAATATATCTAATTCTGCTACAAGCTCCGTTTGCTTCAGCTTTCTTTCGTATATATATTTTTTAAACATAGAATAAACAAATCCCGCTAGAGCTAGTAACAAACAAAAAACAACAACAATAATTTCATAGAGACTAAGTCCCATATATGTCCTCCTCGTTTCCTGTACTCCTAGCATAGCAACTTATACTCGTTCTTATTATCAACGCTATCTTACCACAAATAACCGAGATCGTACGACTATTTTTCGATTTTCCTCGTCATTTAAAAACATATGTAACCATTTTGACATGAAAAAGAAAAGATGTGCATGCATATCTTTTCTTTTTCATTCTATATTTTTACTTTTTTACAGATTCGATTTGTTCCAAAATTTGATCTAAACATCCCTGTACTGAAAAATCTTTCATTTTTTCTTTATAGCGAAGACGATAGCCATATACTTCATTTACCGCTTTAAGTAATTCGCTTTCCGTTAGTTTTTCTTCATATACAATATGACAATAACCCTTTTTCTCGAACGACTCTGCATTTAAAATTTGATCGCCGCGACTGGCAGCCTTTGAAAGAGGGATAAGAATCATTGGTTTCTTCAATGCTAAAAATTCAAATATCGCATTCGATCCAGCACGTGAAATAACTAAATCGGTTGCTGCTAATACATCTGGTAATTCCTTACTAACATACTCAAATTGTTTATAGCCTCTCTTGCTTGTAAGCGAGGCATCTACATTTCCTTTGCCACAAAGATGAACAATTTGAAAATTTTCTAGTAACTGAGGAAGAAGATTACGAACAGTCTCGTTTATCCGTTTTGCACCTAGACTTCCCCCCATTATGGTAATAACCGGTTTATCACTAGAAAACGACAGATATTGTAAACCTTTATATCGATCCCCTTGTAAAATCTCTTCACGAATAGGTGATCCCGCATACATTGCTTTTCCTGCAGGTAAATGCTGCAATGCCTCTTCAAAAGTTACAAATATCTTTGAAGCAAATCGGATGGCAATTTTATTAGCCAAACCTGGGGTAATATCAGATTCATGCAGAAAGACAGGTACTTTATTCATCCATCCCGCAATAACAACTGGAACAGAAACAAAGCCGCCTTTTGAAAATATGACATCTGGCTTTATTTTACGAATAAGAAAATATGCCTCCATAACTCCCTTTAATACATGAAGCGGATCTTTAAAGTTTTTCCAATCAAAATAGCGACGTAGTTTTCCACTAGAAATGCTCGTATATGGAATACCCGCTCCTTCTATAATTTCCTTCTCAATCCCTTGCTTTGAACCGATGTACTGTACGTTCCAGCCTCGTTCTTGTAATGTAGGAATGAGTGCTAAGTTCGGGGTTACATGTCCAGCAGATCCTCCGCCTGTAAACACTATCGTTTTCAAAATTTGTAGCTCCTTTATCCCGTTCTTACTAGAAGAACTTGAATCGTTGTTATTTTCATACTTT
>NZ_JBXKMX010000056.1:0-3565 GCF_056992975.1 Ectobacillus sp.
TTCTTACCGCTTCGCTCGAGGTTTTCCGTTTAGATACAAAAAAAGACCGCTTTCCATCATACTGGAAAACGGCCTTTTCTTTACAATTTACAAATCATCAGATAGATTCTTTCTAAATTTACCGACCATCGCATATAGCACAGGTACAAAGATTAGCGTTAGAAGTGTGGAGGTTGTTAAGCCGCCAATTACCGTAACCGCTAGCCCCTTGGAGATCAAACCATTTGTTGAAGTTGACAAGGCAAGTGGTACTAGGGCAAAAACCGTCGCAAATGCCGTCATTAAAATCGGCCGTAAGCGTGTCTTTGCTGCTTCCACAATCGATTCAACTAATTCCATTCCATGCTTTCGATTCGTTTCCACACGATCTAGTAGAACGACTGCGTTAGAAACTACTATACCAATTAGCATTAACAGACCAATTAAGGCACTCATAGAAAGGGATTGCCCACTAATTAATAACCCTCCTAGCGCCCCGACTGGAATGAAAATAAGGGAAGATAGAATGACGATTGGTGTCAATATGCCGCCAAATGTAAAGCTTAATACGAGGAACACAAACCCAATGGCTGCCCCCATAGCAAGTCCCATACTAGAGAAACCATCACTAATCATTTTTAAACCGCCGCCGAATTTTACATCCACGCCGCTTGGTAATGATAGTGATTTCACATCTTGTTGTACACTTTGTGATACTTTGGCAGTATCGTTTCCTTTTACCACTGCAGAAATCTTCACAAGTGGCTTGCCGTCATCATGATATAGTGTCGAAGGAACTTGTACTTCCGTTAAGTCCGCGACATCTCCAACCGTTTTCTTACCTTTTTGTGTAGTTACTTCAATATTCTTAATATCATCTTTTGATGTTATTTGTTTATTGTAATTAATGGTAACCTCTTGCTTCGTACCATTTACTTCATATTGACCAACGGATACAGTTGATAAATATTCATTTACTGCTTGCATAAGTGTAGTATACGAAACGCCCGCTTTGTTGCCCTCATCATTGATAGCAAGCTTCCATTTTGTTTGTCCGTCACTTACATTGCTAGATATATTTTTCAATTTATCATTTTTCTCTAACATTTTCACAATTGTATTGGAGGCATCTGTAAGCTTATTCATATCAGAACTGTATAACTGAATATCGATGTTATTTCCTGTTGAAACACCACCTTGTTGACTTTCAGTTACAGTTACAGTAGCATCTTTATTTTTTTCCTTAGAAAGGCTATCGATATTTTTTTGATATTTACTAATATATGAATCTGCATTTTCCTTATCATTTAACTGAATGGCAAAGGTGATTTTATTTTTGCTGCTTCCACCCATGAACATGGCACGGTCATTTGATAGGCCGATTGACACTTGACTATATTTAATTTCCTTTTGATCTTTCAAATACGATTCCGTTTGCTTGGCAATATCGTCCATTTGATTCACATTTACTGAATTTGGTACATCTATTTCAGCTTGCAAAGCTGTTGATGCACTTGATGGTAAGAAGGAAACACCTAGTTTTGGAATCATAGATAATGAACCAACTAATAACAGAACGGATAATAAAACCACTACCCATTTTCTCCGCAATGATACGCGAAGTAACGATTCATACCAATGAACAAGTTTCCCTTCTTTCTTTGCAGGTTTCACCTTTTTAAAGAACATACTTCCTAAAATCGGTATCACCAACAACGCAACAAGTAAGGAAACAGCAATTGAAAATACAACTGCTAGAGCAAATGGTCTAAAGATTTGACCAATCATTCCCGATACAAACGCAATCGGTACGAACACAACAAGCGTCGTAAGTGTAGAACCTGTAACAGCTCGCATCACTTCTTTCGTCGCATAAAAGGCTGTCTGCTTCATACTGAATTCGTCGCCTTTTTCTTGTCTCCAACGGAATATATTTTCAATAACTACGATACTATCATCAATAATCCGTCCAACTGCAATCGCCATACCACCAAGTGTCATAATATTGAGGGTATAGTCTGTTTGCTGCAATAAGCTAATTGTTGCCAAGATAGATAATGGTAACGAAATCATTGCAATTACTGTTGCACGTACATTCCGTAAGAAAAGTAGAATGATAATGACAGCAAATAATATACCGTATCCTCCTTCTTTTAGAAGAGAAGAAATAGATTCATTTACATCTTTTCCTTGGTCTTGCACGGTATAAGTGGTTACATTATTGCTCTTTTGGAATTCAGTGATTTTATCCTTTACCAACTTTACAACTTGCGCCGTATTTGCATCTTGTGTCTTTGTAACAGAAATTAAGAAGCTTTCTTTCCCATTAAATCTAGAAATTTCCGTCTGATCCGTTGCGTCTTTAACAGTTGCAATATCAGAAAGCTTTACCTTTTCTGCTGCTATAGTAGTAGTAGATCCGATTGCTTGACTAGCAGACCCTGGCGTTTGCGTTGCTCCCATCGCTAATCCTGCTGCTTGTCCTGATCCACCTTGCGTATATGATGTAGTTGCTTGCTGGCCTGATTGTCCACCTGAAATTTCAATATTCTTTATATCATCCGAACTTGCTGTAGATCCTTCCAAATCAAGAGGAATATTGGTTCCATCTTGTTTAACCTGACCAAGAGAAACTTTATAATTTTTCGCTTGAATCGCACTCTTAATTGTTTGCAGCGAAATTCCGTATTCTTTCGCTTTGTCTTGATCTACTTCAATTGAAATCTTATGCGTTTTCGTACCTTGAACCGTTACAGTTCCAACGCCTTCTAGTTTTTCTAATGTAGGAACAAGATTATCTTCAATTGCCTTTTGCGTATCTTGACTTGAATCATTTGCAGAAAGAGCCACCTCATAGATAGCCTGTGCACCCGTGTCAATTTTCTTTACTTCAACCTTAGCTCCATCTGGAACCTTCACTTTACTAACTGCTTCATCTAGCTTTGTTTTTTGTTTATCCATATCTGTACCGAATGGATACATAATAGATATATTAGCTGTATTATTGCTAGAGGTACTCGTTAGTGTATCGTAACCCCTTTGTTGCTTAATCGAATCTTCAAGAGGATTGGTTAACTGATCCTCCAGTTCACTTGCCGAATGATTCATATAAGTAGCTTGTACAAATAAAGCGGGAAATGACATATTCGGAAATGTTTCGACTTTAATTTTGTTCGTAGCATACCAACCACTACTAATAACGAGAATAACTAAGATTAGAACAGCCACGGTGTTCTTCAAGCTTATATGCAATAGTTTGCTCACTCATAACACTCCTTCTAGCTCGTAATATCCTAAGGATACAAAAGGTATGTGTCATGAATGTGACATAATCATTAGCTCGTATGTTTTGGTAAACGAATGAAAAAGGTTGTCTCTTCCCCAATCGTACTCATAACAGAAATGTTCCCGTTATGCAGAATAATAATCCGTTTCACTAGCGCAAGTCCAAGTCCATAACTATTTGTCGTACGTGTATGCGATTTGTCTACTTTATAAAATCGTTCAAAAATTCGCGGAAGGTCTTCTGCAGGAATTCCGTTACCTGTATTAGAGATGACAATTTCAAGTTCATCCTGCATCTCCT
>NZ_JBXKMX010000057.1:0-67965 GCF_056992975.1 Ectobacillus sp.
GAAATCGTCAGCCTTCTAAGCCCGTAAGTTAGTCCCACACTACAACTATCCAAACTTAGCGTGAAAGCTAAAAGAAAAAGAGAAAGATAGCTTTGCATCGGTAGGCTCCTTTCCATATACACCGTTACCGTATGTATATGACGTATGCCTATCCGATGTTAATCTTTTTCCTTCTGTTGACAGACCGCACAATAATGAGTACCTCGGCCACCGACTACCGTTTTTATAATTGGAGATCCGCATACACTACATGGTTCCCCTTGATGGCCGTATACAAATAATTGCTGTTGGAATGTGCCAATTTCCCCTTGTGAGTTCACATAAGTACGAATGGTACTCCCACCCTTGGCGACAGCTTCTGATAACGTATGCACTATTTCTTGGTATAACGTCTGAATCTCTTCTTTAAGTAGGGAGGCTGCCTCGCGTTCAGGATGAATCTGAGAGCGATAAAGAACCTCATCCACATATATATTACCTAGTCCTACCACAACATGCTGATCGAGAAGAATGACTTTAATCTTCCGATGAGATTTTTGAAGGATTTCTTGCAAATATGAAACAGTTAGATTTGGAGATAGCGGCTCTGGACCAAGTTCTATAAGGGGATGGCTAATTTTTTCGTCCCCCTTTTGAAATAAATGCATCGTTCCAAACTTCCGTACATCCTGATAACGTAATTCTGTACCATCTGTAAAACGAAAGACAACATGAGTATGTTTAGCTTGTTCTTCAGTAGCATCAAACAATCTATATTTTCCTTCCATCCGAAGATGGGATACAAGTGTGTAATTCGTTGTATAAAAAAGGAGGAATTTCCCCCTTCTTCCGATTCCCTCGATGATTTCATTTTGAAGCATCGTTTGAAACTGCTGTACATCATCAGGTTTCTTGATTAATTTCGGATACGTCACACTTACATTTTCTACTTTTTTCCCAATGATAAGCTGCTGTAATGTATGTTTTACAGCTTCAACCTCTGGTAATTCTGGCATCTCTACACTTCCTTATTTCGCATCATACCATGTAGGACCATATGCATAGTCCACTTTTAAGGGCACATGTAATTCAACTGCATGTTCCATAACATCAGGAACAATTGTTTTCAAGATTTCTATCTCCTCTTTCGGAGCTTCAAATATGAGTTCATCATGTACTTGTAAAAGTAACTTAGCACGAACTTTTTCCGTTCGTAAGCGTGCATACATGTCAATCATCGCTTTTTTAATAATATCTGCAGCACTTCCTTGAATAGGCGTGTTCATAGCCGTACGTTCTGCAAAGCTGCGTAAATTAAAATTACGACTTGTGATTTCTGGAATATATCTTCGACGATTTAACAACGTTGTGACATATCCTTGTAGCTTTGCTTCTTGCACAATACGTTCCATATATTCTTTTACACCAGGAAAGCTTTCAAAATACTTTTCAATAAAAGATGCCGCATCTTTACGGGTAATGTTTAAATTCTGCGATAATCCATAATCACTAATGCCATATACAATTCCGAAGTTAACAGCCTTTGCTTGTCTTCTCATATTGGCTGTCACTTCTTCCTTCGCTACACCAAATACATCCATTGCTGTTTTCGTATGAATGTCCATATCATGATGAAATGCTTCCATCAGACCTTTATCATTCGCAATATGCGCCAGTACACGTAATTCAATTTGCGAATAATCTGCAGAGAAGATTATCCAACCTTCTTCTGAAGGTACAAAGGCTTGTCGAATCTTACGCCCTTCCTCTAGTCGAATCGGTATATTTTGTAGGTTCGGCTCTGTAGAACTTAATCGCCCTGTTTGCGTAAGCACTTGGTTAAATCTGGTATGAATTTTAGATGTATCTTCATACACAACCTTTAATAAGCCTTCAATGTACGTACTATACAACTTGCCGATTTGTCTATATTGTAAAATTTTCTCTACGATTTCATGATGATGCTTTAATTTCTCTAGCACATCCGCCGAGGTAGAGTATCCCGTTTTTGTTTTTTTCATGACAGGTAGGTTTAACTTTTCAAAAAGAATAACCCCGAGCTGCTTAGGCGAGTTTATATTGAACTCTGTTCCTGCTAATTGGTGAATATCTATTTCCATTTGTTTCAGTTTTTTAGATAGCTCCTCTCCCATGTCACGTAACCGACTGCTATCTACATGCACGCCTGTATATTCCATGTCAGCTAGTACAATGGAAAGCGGCAATTCTAAATCTGTTAACAAATCATATTGATTGTTTTTCTGAAGCTCATCCACAAATGATTGCTTCACTTCATACAGAACATGTGCTTTACGAGAAATATGCTCCGCTACAACGCTATCATCTGGCACCATACGCTTTGCGCCTTTTCCATACACCTCTTCATCAGAGGATACAGCATGATGGGCCTTCATTTTTGCTACTGTTCGAAAGTCCTTATCGGTTTCAGCAGGATCCAGCAAATATGCTGCAATAAGTAAATCGAACACAATGCCGCGTAGCTCTATTCCTTTCCATTTTAACGCAACAGAGGCACGCTTTACATCGAACGTGTATTTCTTCATATCCTCGTCTGCCAGCCAGTTACGAAACAATTCAGACTGCAAGGCAAGATCAGCAGGAACAAAATAACAGCCCGTTTCATTTTGAATACCAAACCCTTGAATGGATGCACGGTGATAATTATCTTCCTGTACTTCCACAATAAGAGCACTTTCATTTTGTAACATATCGCTACTAAGCTCATCTACAATTGCAAACGAGATTTGATCCAGCTCTACCGCTTCATTTGCTTCTTCCTTTACATCTAATTTATCTAGCAACGAATGAAAACCTAGATTTTTAAATATCGGTACTATATCATCGACGGTATATCCGTTAAATTCCATTTCATCTATGGATACTTGAATAGGTGAATGCTGATTAATAGTAGCAAGCTCCTTACTCATCATAGCTTGATCCTTATTTAGCTCAAGCTTCTCCTTTAGCTTCTTTCCACTAACACCTTCTATATTTTCATAAACCTGTTCAACGGTTTTAAATTCGTTTAGAAGCTTAATCGCAGTCTTTTCTCCTACACCTGGCACCCCTGGAATGTTATCCGATGAATCCCCCATCAATCCTTTCATATCAATGATTTGCGAAGGGGTTAGACTGTACTTTTCAAACAATGTTTCTGGCGTAAATTCATCTACTTCTGTAATTCCCTTACGTGTAATGGCTACAGTTGTTTGTGTAGAAACAAGCTGCAATAAATCACGATCTCCTGAAATAATCTTCACGTTTGCTCCTTGCTTACTTGCTTCCAGCGCAAGCGTTCCAATTATATCATCCGCTTCATAATTCTCAAGTTCGTATCGTTTTACATGAAAAGCATCCAATACTTCTCGAATAAAAGGAAACTGTTCTGATAGCTCCGATGGAGTTTTTTGCCGTCCACCTTTATAATCAGCAAATGTTTGATGACGAAATGTCGTTTTTCCTGCATCGAATGCTACCAGTATATGTGTTGGCTTTTCTTCTTCTATAATTCTCATTAACATCATAGTAAAGCCGTAAATAGCATTCGTATGTATTCCTTTATCATTATTTAACAGTGGAAGTGCAAAAAACGCACGATAAGCAATACTATTTCCGTCCAGTAAGACAACCTTTTTACTCAAGTGGCTGTACCTCCCCATATGTTCGATAAGTTAACAACCAATAAAAGCCGTTATATCCACTCTCTATAATAGCATGACCTTAGTAGAGAGGGAACATAACGGCTTTTGCCGAAAAATATATTAAAACTACATATCATTGATAGAAAAGATAGGGAAAGGACGAGAAAAACTACGTGTATTCTCGCCCAAAACTACTCCTTGGATGAAGGGGTTTTCAACTAATAATATAGCAAGGTATTATTAATCAATAGTGAACTTAGTGTTAATATAATGTAAAACATCAGTTTAAAACTTTACGAAGTCGAACGGTAAAAGTGGTTCCTTTGCCCATCTCACTTTGCACCGTAATATATCCACTGTGTGCTTCTACTAAATGCTTTACTATAGATAAACCTAATCCAGTTCCCCCAGTATTTCGGCTACGAGCCTTATCTACTCGATAGAAGCGCTCAAAAATTCTTGGTATTTCTTCTTTATTAATACCAATCCCTGTATCTGATACGGTAATAGAAATCCACTTAGGTTCATCCTTTACATGCACAGTTACATTGCCACCTGCTGGTGTGTATGAAATTGCATTGTTCATTAAATTTATGAAAATTTGCTTTAACCGATGAGGATCGCCCGGAATAATAATATGCTCGTCAGCTTGTATAGTTAGAGAAATAGGTTTTCCTTCAGCCTTTCCTTGCAATATAACACCAATTTCTTCTAATAGTTGCTTAATATCTACCGTACTCATATTCAGCCTAAATCCTTGTTGTTCAATTTTGGATAAATCTAATAGATCCTCAATTAAACTTTGCATCCGATCGCTTTCTTTTAAAATGATAGAAAGAAAATAGACACGTAGTTTTTCATCTTCCATTGCTCCGTCCAATAGTGTTTCAGAAAACCCTTTAATCGAGGTGATAGGGGTTTTTAGCTCATGAGAAACGTTTGCTAAGAAATCCTTTCTCATTTGCTCTAATCGTTTGAGTTCCGTAATATCATGAAATACAAGAACAATTCCCTTCCATTCATGACTCGTACTAATGATAGGCGCCCCATATACTTCGAAATGCTTTCTTTCAATTTGAAGAGGCAATAGCATTTGCTTCCTCACTTTTACCTCTGTCATAAATATTTCTTCCACCAAAGCTATAATTTCCTTATGTTCAAATGCTTCATAATACAGTCGATTTAAAAATTGCTCATTTGTAACGTGGAAAATTTCTTTATAAGAACGGTTTACTAAGCTTATATAACCATGACTATCTATTAATATCATGCCGCTACCCATATTTTCTATCAGCGTATGAAGTCGGTCCTGCTGCATTTCCTGTGCCGACGTCATTTCTTGTAAATTACGCGCAAGAATATTCATCGCTTGGCTAAGCATACCTGTTTCATCTGCCTGATTTCCATATGCCCTTGCTTTGTAATTCCCCTTTGCAAGTTCAATAGCAACCTTTGTTACGTTTTCAATAGGCTTTGTATATTGTGCTGTTATTTTAATCCCTAAAAATACAATAACCCCAAATGCAATAATAAAACTGGTAATTAGTACGCCCCATATTTTTTTATGAATATCATTTAATGCACTGTAGGAAAAATCAACAATCAAATATGCCCGATCATCATGTTTATCTTGCAGTAGCACGCCATAGTAATACAACTGGGAATCCCCGCTCCTACCTTCTACAACATCTGTTCGATTATCAAGCTTCGAGATAATATCTGAAATGGCAGCATTTGATTCAATCTCACTCTTTCTTCCCTTTGAGTCATACAACACTTTACCATGTTCATCCAATAAGCTTATACTTTCCTGTAAGCTCGTTTCCACACGATTCAGCGTTTCTGGATAGGAGAGTGAATAACGAATTCCTTCCCATTCTACAACCGAGGCAACATATCGTAGTTCATTTTCCATCCGTTTATTGAAGTTGTCCATGTAAAACCCTTTAAAGAGCTGCCCTAGTAAAAGACCTAACCCAACTAGGACGGTAACAATTAAAGAGATTAAGGCAAACATAAGCCTCGAACGAAACTTATTCATCTGCCTTTGGCTCCTCTAACTTATAGCCTAATCCACGAATCGTTTTAATATAAACTGGTTTCTTTGTATTTTTTTCAATTTTGTCGCGAAGATGACTAATATGTACATCTACTATCCGTGTGTCACCTGCAAAATCATAATTCCAAACAGCACTGAGCAGCTGATCTCGTGTTAATACACGGCCTTTGTGCTTTGCTAAATATACAAGAAGTTCGAATTCTTTCGGAGTTAATTCAAGTTTTTCTTCTAGGAAAAAGGCTTCGTAGTACTCAGGTAATATTTTTAAATCTGCAATGAGAATATTTCCGGAATCCTTTTCTTCCTGTACAGGCTCTTCCTGTATTTTTGTTCGGCGTAAAATAGCTTTTACCCTCGCAACAACCTCTCTTGGGCTAAATGGCTTGGTCATATAATCATCTGCACCAAGTTCAAGCCCAAGAACTTTATCGAATTCATCATCTTTAGCTGTAAGCATTAAAATTGGAGTCATAACGCGTTGAAGACGCAATTCCTTACATACTTCCATACCATCCATCTTCGGAAGCATTAAATCTAGTATAATCAAATCTGGACGTTCTTCCGTTGCCTTCTGAAGCCCCGTTTCTCCGTCCATGGCGGTTATGACTTCAAACCCAGCTTGTTGAAGATTAAATTCAATCAACGTTAAAATAAATTCTTCGTCATCCACCACTAGTATTCGGTTACTCATTGTATTCCTCCAAGCGATAAAGTAAAACCGAGCTTCATCCATATATTTTATTTATACTATCCTTTTTATGATACTAGATAATACTAGGATGCTCAAGTCAACTCGTTATAGTAAGCAAGCTTTTCTCACGTATTCTCGACAAAAACTGCATTTTACCCATAAATTGGATTGTTATTTAAAATATTTTACATTTTTATTTTGCTTTTAAGCAAAAAAAAAGATTCGGGATTGGTCCCGAATCTTTTTTAAGTGAAAATTGTAAAATCTGTTTCTTATGCAAGAACCTTCATTACGTTACGTACAGATTCAACAGATTTATTTAATGCAGCTTTTTCTTCGTCTAAAAGATCAAGTTCGATTACTTTTTCGATACCGTTAGAACCAAGTACGACAGGAACTCCTAGGTAAAGATCGCTGTAACCATATTCGCCTTCTAAGTAAGCGATAGCTGGAAGAACACGACGTTGGTCTTTAAGAACAGCTTCAGCCATTTCAACTAAAGCGGCAGCAGGAGCATAGTATGCACTACCGTTACCTAAAAGGTTAACGATTTCGCCCCCGCCTTTACGAGTACGTGCTACAATTTCTTCTAAACGTTCTTTAGCAATTAGGTTTTCCAATGGAATACCGCCAGCATAAGAGTAACGAACTAGAGGTACCATATCATCACCGTGGCCGCCTAATACAAAACCTGTTACATCTTTAACAGACAGGTTAAGTTCTTGTGCAACGAATGTACGGAAACGAGCTGTGTCAAGAACACCAGATTGTCCGATCACGCGTTCTTTAGGAAGACCTGATTCTTTGTATACAGTGTAAGTCATAGCATCAACTGGATTTGTTAATACAATGATTACTGTGTTTGGAGAATATTTAACGATTTCTCTTGTTACACTCTTCATGATTTTAGAGTTTGTAGCAACTAAATCGTCACGGCTCATTCCTGGTTTACGAGCGATACCAGCAGTGATGATTACTACGTCAGAATCAGCAGTGTCTGCATAGTCAGAAGTACCGATAATGTTAGAATCAAATCCTTGAACTGGGCTAGCTTCAAGCATATCTAATGCTTTCCCTTTTGTAGGGTTTTCCATTTGTGGAATATCTACAAGTACTACGTCACCTAGCTCTTTTTGAGCTGTGAAGAAAGCAGCAGTTGCTCCAGTAAATCCAGCACCGATAACAGAAATTTTCTTACGTGAGCGAGTCATTCTGTTTCTCCCCTTATTTAACGGTTTTCACTGCATCCATATTCTTAATTAATTCATCTGCAAATTCAGAGCATTTTACTTCTGTAGCGCCTTCCATAAGACGAGCAAAGTCATATGTTACAACTTTAGATTCAATTGTATTTTCAACTGAAGCTGTAACAAGCTGAGCTGCTTCGTTCCAGCCTAAGTGTTCAAGCATAAGAACACCAGAAAGAAGGATAGAAGAAGGATTTACTTTATCCATGCCAGCATATTTAGGAGCAGTACCATGTGTTGCTTCGAAAATAGCATGTCCAGTCACATAGTTGATGTTAGCTCCAGGAGCGATACCAATACCACCTACTTGAGCAGCAAGTGCATCAGAAATGTAATCGCCGTTTAAGTTCATTGTTGCTACAACATCGAACTCACGTGGGCGAGTTAAAATTTGTTGTAAGAAAATATCAGCGATAGAATCTTTTACGATGATTTTTCCAGCTTCTTCTGCTGCAGCCATCGCTTTGTTTGCTGCTTCTTTTCCTTCTTTTTCAACAATGCGATCATATTCAGTCCATGTAAATACTTTATCACCAAATTCTTGTTCTGCTACTTCATAGCCCCATTTCTTGAATGCGCCTTCTGTGAACTTCATAATGTTACCTTTATGAACAAGCGTTACAGACTTACGGTTTTCAGAGATGGCATAGTTGATTGCAGCACGAACAAGACGTTTTGTTCCTTCTTCAGAAACTGGTTTAATACCAAAACCAGAAGTTTCTGGGAAGCGGATTTTCGTAACGCCCATTTCGTTTTGTAAGAAATTTAGTACTTTTTGAGCTTCAGCACTACCTTGTTCCCATTCAATACCAGCATAAATATCTTCTGTATTTTCACGGAAAATTACCATGTCAGTATCTTGTGGACGCTTAACTGGTGAAGGAACTCCTTCAAAGTAGCGAACAGGACGTAAGCAAACATAAAGATCCAATTGTTGACGAAGTGCAACGTTCAAAGAACGAATACCGCCACCGATTGGAGTTGTAAGAGGTCCCTTAATAGCAATTAAATATTCACGAATTACGTCAAGAGTTTCTTGTGGAAGCCATTCGCCAGTTTGGTTAAATGCTTTTTCTCCAGCAAGTACTTCTTTCCAAACAATTTTCTTTTCTCCGTTATAAGCTTTTTCTACGGCTGCGTCTAGTACGCGTGAAGCAGCGGCCCAAATATCAGGACCAATTCCGTCACCTTCAATAAAAGGAATTACTGGGTTATTTGGTACATTCAAGATGCTGTTAGTAACAGTGATTTTTTGTCCAGTAGTCAATGCAATTACCCCCATATAAAATATGTATGAAACAAAAGAAGGTCTAAAAGTCTGCATAAAGACCTTCTTTTGATCAACTATAGTGTTGTCTTACTTTATTACTAAATTTACTATGCAGATATTAGATTCTATCTTCAACTGGAACATATTTTTGATTTACAGGACCAGTATATTCTGCACGAGGACGAATCAAACGGTTGTTTGAATATTGTTCTAAAATATGAGCTAACCAACCAGAAGTACGGCTGACAGCAAAGATTGGTGTAAACAAATCATGTTCGATTCCTAAACAATGATACACTGATGCAGAGTAGAAATCTACATTTGGTGGTAATCCTTTTGTAGAAGTTACGATGTCTTGTATCTTCACACTCATATCATACCATTTTGTTTCACCAGTTAATTGACCCAATTGCTTAGACATTTCTTTTAAATGCTTAGCACGAGGATCTCCTTTGCGGTATACACGGTGACCGAATCCCATAATTTTCACTTTGTTATTTAAAGCGTTTGTAATATAAGATTCTACGTTCGCTACTTCCCCAATTTCAGAAAGCATTTTCATTACTTGTTCATTAGCACCACCGTGAAGAGGACCTTTTAAAGCTCCAATTGCTGATGTAATACCAGAATATACATCAGAAAGAGTAGCCACACATACACGAGCAGTAAATGTAGAAGCATTTAGTTCATGATCAGCATGAAGTACAAGTGCTTTGTTGAAAGCTTCGATTTCAATATCTTTTGGAAGTCTATCATTTAGCATGTACAAGAAATTAGCTGCAAAAGTAAGTTCCTTATTTGGTGCAACAGCTTCCAAGCCTTTACGGATTCTTGCATAGGCTGCCACAAGTGTTGAAATTCTAGCCTGCAATTTAACCGCTTTCAAATAATTTGAATTTTCATCCATAGCTTCAGCATTTTCATCATACAAAGCTAACATAGAAATAGCTGTACGTAAAACCGTCATTGGATGAGCATTATCTAAGTTTGTGATTTTTAAGTATGCTAACACTTCTGCTGGTACTTCTGCAAATTCCTTCAGTTGAGATGTTAACTCTTCTAATTCTGCTCTGTTAGGCAGTTTACGATGCCATAGTAAATACACAACTTCTTCAAAAGAAGCATGTTCAGCTAAATCGTCAATTTCATAACCTACATATGTTAATGTGTCATCAATAATGGAGCTGATTGATGATGTTGTTGCTACTACCCCTTCAAGACCTTTCGTACTTGTCATAATATTCTCTCCTTTTTCTCATAATTCTCCCAGCCCACAGGAAGTGCCCATAGAAAAACAACAGAACATAAAACAAACGTGGAAAAAGGTATTATTTTATGTGGTTGTTACTTTTCTCATCATTAAATGCATTCCTAGGTAAATGGTAGTTTGGCACCTCTTTAATTACTATTATAAACAATTATCTGATATTTGGAAATGAAAAGAATTGGTTTAATGAATTTAATGACAAAAAACTCTATTTTATAAGTTCTATAAGCTGCATAATTGCATAAGCAATCCCTGCTCCAATGAGCGGTCCGACGGCAACACCGTTGAATAGCGTAACCGCTAAAATCGTTCCTAATACGAGTGCTGCCGTCATTTGCGGATCCTGTGTTAAAAGTTGCAAACCTCCTTTCGCAAGCAAAGCAACAACAATCCCAGAACCAAGGGCAATCCAGGCATAATAAGATTTCATTGCGTCAATCAGCTGTTTAAACCCAATTTCTCCTGTTGCAATCGGAACAAGTACGGCAATGGTAATAACAGTAACACCTATATTTATTCCTTTTTGCTGTAAGTAAGGAAATATTTTCTCTCCTATAAATGTGAGTTTCAAAACAAATAAAATCATTACCGCAACTGTTAACGATTGGTTTTTAGCAACAATTCCTATCACTAGCAAAACAAGTAAAAACAAACTAGATTGACTCATACGCTTTCCATCACCCTTTCCTAATTCCATACGGAAGTAACTTTCTTTTCCCTTAATTTCCATGTTAAAATACAGGTAGTTTAGCTAGAAATTACCCACATTTTATGGAGCACTTACATATTGCGTTCAGTAGCGAATGGGAGGATTTTTTTTGAACAAAACATATATTTTTATCGGTTTACGCATTTTATTAATACTGGCTGTAGCTTACCTTGGAATATTTCTTTTAATGTACGTTTCAGGACTTGTTTATCCGTTTATTATTGCACTGATCATAGCATATATGATTAATCCAATTGTAAATTTTTTAGATAGAAAGTTAAGGTTTCCAAGGCCTCTTGCGGTATTTGTTACACTTATTCTAGTATTCGGGGCAATCATTGGCTTAGTTATTCTTCTCGTCACGGAAGCGATTGCGGCAGCTAATTATTTACTCATTATTTTACCAGACAAATTTCCAAAATTCGCTTCTTATTTACAAGACATACTCGTACACAATATTATGCCGCTCTATGATGACTTATCAACTAAATTTAATCGTCTCGGCGTATCTCAGCAACAAACCATTACTACGAATATCCAAAATATCGGCACATCGTTAACACAAAGTGTGAAAGATATTTTAACAACGATATTGACGTGGCTCACGAATTTTATAAGCGCTCTTCCTACAACGGTTACCGTGCTCATCTTTATCCTATTAGCAACCTTCTTTATCGCTAATGACTGGCACAGAATCGGAAATACGGTTAAAAAAATTGTTCCTAAAAAAATGCATGGTTATGGCATAACAATTTTTAAGGATCTTCAAAAAGCGCTCTTCGGTTATATCAAAGCACAGTTTACCCTTATATCTATGACGACTGTTATCGTTTTACTCGGATTTTTAATTTTACGTGTTCCTTATGCAATTACAGTTGCTTTAATTACTGGAATTGTAGACTTGCTTCCTTACCTTGGAACGGGTACAGTATTTGTCCCTTGGATTTTATATGTATGGTTCACCGGAGACACATCCTTTGCGCTTGGACTGCTCATATTATATATAGTAGTTATTGTACAGCGTCAGCTAATCGAACCGAAAATTCTTTCTTCGAACATCGGAGTGGACCCTCTTGCTACACTAATTGCATTATTTGTTGGCTTTAAATTATTTGGAGTTCTAGGTTTAATTATAGGGCCAACAACACTAGTCCTCATTTCTACTCTATACAAAGCACACGTATTTCAAGATCTATGGACTTATGTTAAAGGAGAAAAATAAATACAAAACAATAAACACCGTCTCGTTTACCAGACGGTGTTTATTGTTTCCAAATAATTGTTGTGTTCCCTCTCATTCTTCTCTGAATCCATTTCATTCCCATGAATTTTATTCGTTTTCTGCTGATCGGTACTAATAAGATCAATCCAAGTACATCTGTTACATAGCCAGGTGTCATGAGGAGAATTCCCCCAAATAATATGCAAATACCATCTAGGATTGAATCTGCTGGTAGGATTCCTTGGCGCATCTGTTCATTTGCTTGACGAACTACAGCTAAGCCTTGTTTTCTTGCTATATAAGCTCCCATTACTCCTGTTGCTATCATTATAATAAATGTAGGAAATACACCAATCCAGTGACTGGAGGCTACCAGTAAGGTTACCTCTATTGCAGGAACCACAATAAATAGAATAGCCAAAAATTTTATCATATGTTTCCTCCGTTTATACGTATCATGTCATGCATGCCCTATATAGAAATAGGAATTTCCCATACTATAACATAAAAAAAAGAAGAGGGAATCAATCCTTCTTCTTTTTTTACTTATATTAATTAAAGTACAGCGTGACCGTTGTAAATAATTCCTCTTGCTGCATCTACAGTTACCTCTTGTCCATCTTGCAGGATAGAAGTAGCGTTTTGTACCCCTACAACAACTGGAATTCCAATCGATACACCTACGATAGCTGCATGACTCGTTAATCCGCCTTCTTCAATCACTAATGCAGAGGCCATATGAATAGCTTCCATCATGTCTTTATCTGTTGCAATTGTAACAAGTACATCGCCTTTATTCATTTTTGCTAATGCTTCAGCAGCATTTTTTGCAGATACCACTTTACCTGTTGCTGATTTACGTCCAATTCCTTGACCGTTAGCTACTTGTTCCCCAACAACGTGAATTTTCATTAAGTTTGTAGTTCCTGTTTCACCAACTGGAACACCTGCTGTAATGACAACCGTATCTCCAAAATTAATAATGCCTGCATCCATACCTGTATCGATAGCAGTTTCAAGCAATTCATCTGTTGAATTTACCGTTCCTTTTGCCAAATATGCTTGAACGCCCCATACAAGTGCCAAGCGACGGCAAATCATTTCATTAAATGTTACGGCTACGATTGGAGATTTCGGACGATACTTCGAAATCATCTTTGCAGTATAACCACTTTCTGTTGGGGTTACGATGGCAGCAACATCTAAAGCAACTGCTGTATGAGCTACTGATTGACTAATTGCATCTGTAATCGTAGATTTAGCTTCTTTCATACGTTTACGGAACAAATCTTCGTATTGTAAGGATTGTTCCACACGTTTTGCAATGGAAGCCATCATTTTTACAGATTCAACTGGGTAAGATCCCGCAGCAGTTTCTCCAGAAAGCATAATAGCATCTGTTCCATCGAAAATAGCGTTCGCAACGTCACTTGCTTCAGCACGTGTTGGACGTGGGTTGCGTTGCATGGAATCCAACATTTGCGTTGCAGTAATAACAGGCTTGCCAAGTGCGTTACATTTTTTGATTAGACGTTTTTGTACAAGAGGTACTTCTTCTGGTGGAATTTCAACACCCATGTCACCACGAGCAACCATTAAACCATCAGAAACTTCTAGAATAGAATCAATGTTATCAATTCCTTCTTGGTTTTCAATTTTAGGAATAACTTGGATGTATTGTGCATCATGCCCCTCTAGTAATTCGCGAATTTCTAAAATATCAGAGGCTTTACGTACAAATGATGCTGCGATAAAATCAACTTTTTGTTCAATACCAAATACGATGTCACTTACGTCTTTTTCTGTAATACCAGGAAGCTTTATGCTTACATTTGGTACGTTAACACCTTTTTTATTTTTAACAATTCCGCTATTTAGTACTTTCGTACGAATTTCACCAT
This sequence comes from Ectobacillus sp., assembly GCF_056992975.1. NCBI lineage: Bacteria > Bacillati > Bacillota > Bacilli > Caryophanales > Bacillaceae > Ectobacillus > Ectobacillus sp. The sequence continues at coordinate 14,008 of NZ_JBXKMX010000057.1, forward strand.
TTGCTTTTTCTAGTACTTCAAGCTCAATTAGACCATCATCAATTAAAATTTTTGAGCCAGGATCTACGTCATCATAAAGTCCAGCATAAGAAACAGAAAATTTTTCTGCTGTCCCTAGTACTTGCTCAGTCGAAATAATAACCTCTGCACCTGTTACTAACTCAGCCATTCCGTTTTCGAAATCATGTGTACGAATTTCTGGTCCCTTCGTATCTAACAAAATTGCAACCGTCTTACCTGTACGTTTTGCAGCTTCGCGAATACTGATAATACGTGCAGCGTGTTCTTCATGACTTCCGTGAGAGAAATTTAAACGTGCTACATTCATACCAGATTGTATTAATTCCACTAACTTTTCAATACTTTCACTAGCTGGACCTATTGTACAAACAATTTTAGTTTTTCGCATAAAATACCTCCGCTTTTTTTTGAAAACGTTCCCATTCACTAAAGAAAATCAGATTGATAATTCTGTAGACAGTTGATACATATCTAAATCAATTTCGTGTTTATGAGATAATGCTTCGATAATATCTTCATCAACTACTTTATTGTTCTGAATACCTACACAACGTCCACCTTTACCTTCAAGAAGAAGTTCAACTGCTCTTGCTCCTAAACGGCTCGCTAATACGCGGTCAAACGCACTTGGAGAACCTCCACGTTGGACGTGGCCTAATACGGTTACGCGTGTATCAAATTGTGTCGCATCTTGAATGTCTTTACCGATTTCAATTGCACTTCCAACACCTTCGGCAACCACAATAATACTATGTTTCTTACCGCGCTCAGTTCCGCGTTTCAAACGCGAAATGATCTCTTCCATGTCGTATTTAGCTTCAGGGATAAGAATCGTTTCTGCTCCGTCTGCAAGACCTGTCCATAGCGCTATATCACCTGCATGGCGTCCCATAACTTCAATTACATATGTACGTTCATGTGAAGTGGCAGTATCCCGAATTTTATCAATTGCATCAATTACTGTATTTAATGCCGTGTCAAATCCAATAGTAAAATCTGTTCCTGGAATATCATTATCAATCGTTCCTGGAACACCTATACATGGGAATCCATGTTCTGTTAATTTTTTCGCACCTTGATAAGAACCATCTCCACCAATTACAACTAGGGCTTCAATGCCAAACTTTTTCAATTGTGCAATTCCTTGCATTTGTCCTTCTAATGTTTTAAATTCAGGACATCTTGCTGTATATAACTTCGTTCCACCACGGTGAATAATATCGCCTACTGATCCTAATTCTAGTTTTTCAATGTGTCCAGAAATTAAACCTGCATATCCGTGATAAATACCGTATACTTCTAAGTCATGATATATGCCTTTTCTAACAACCGCACGAATTGCTGCATTCATGCCAGGTGAATCTCCACCACTTGTTAAAACTCCAATTCGTTTCATCTGTACTCACCTCTAAAGAATATTCATCTTCTCGTGAACTGCGGCTTTTTTCTCTATACGCCTATAACACGCAGTAGTGTTCATGATAAAGACGTTTGTCCAGTATCATTTTATCATTACAGTTAACAGTTGTGCAATTAATGTCCCGTCGCCTTGTAAATAGATCAGACATCATGCCACACAGATACCTTACATGAAATACCATCAAAAAACAATGAAGATAATGTGTCAATTAACTAGAAAAGCGGAACCGGCTCGCTTAGCTCCGGAGGTCGGTGGTTCTTCACCTAAAAAGGCGCTTTTTGCCTTTATAGGTGAAGGTTCTCCGGCCGGAAGGAGCTAGCCGGTGCAGCTAGACAACAAAGCGGAACCAACTCGTTTAGCTCCATAGGACAGTAGTTCTCCGCACAAAAAGGCGCTTTCTGCCTTTATGGGCGGAGGTTTTCTGACCGGAGGAGCTAGCCGGTGCAGCTAGACACCAAAAGCGGAACCGGCTTGCTTTGCTACGGAGGGCATAATCCAATAAAACCACATATCATTTAATAAAAAAACGTGCAAAGAATGCACGTTTTATCCATTTACTATAGTATTTTCTAAAAACGAAATTTTACCCATTTTCATATATTTATCATAGCGCTGCTCTATGATTTGTTCTTTTGTCATCCCTTTTAAAGCTTCTAGGGACGAGGCAATCACTTGATCAACGTACCTAGCTTGTTGCTTTGCATCAAGGTGAGCGCCACCAGGTACTTCAGTAATAATTTCATCAATAATATCTAAGTTCTTTAACTGCGGTGCGGTAATACCCATTGCTTCTGCAGCTTCCTTTGCTTTGCTTGCATCTTTCCAAAGAATAGCAGCGGCACCTTCAGGAGAAATAACAGAGTACGTAGCATTTTCCAACATATGTACGTAATTACCCACCCCTAAACCTAATGCACCACCACTACCACCTTCTCCAATGACAATACAAACGATAGGTACAGTGATGCCAGCCATTTCAAACAAATTTCGAGCGATTGCTTCACTCTGCCCTCGTTCTTCAGCTGCCTTCCCTGGATATGCACCCTTTGTATCAATAAAGCAAATAATGGGACGCCGAAACTTCTCAGCTTGTTTCATAAGACGTAATGCCTTGCGATAGCCTTCTGGATGTGGCATTCCAAAATTACGACGAATATTTTCCTTCGTATCCTTACCGCGTTGGTGCCCTATAACCGTAACCGGCATACCTTGGTATTTTGCAATTCCACCGACAATTGCCTCATCATCTCCGTAGAAACGATCACCATGACATTCAATAAAATCAGTGAAAATATTTGCAATGTAATCTAATGTTGTAGGACGTTGAGGATGACGTGCAACTTGTACGCGATCCCACACTTTTAAATTGCTGTATATTTCCTTTTGTAAGTTTTCTAGCTTTACTTCTAAAATATGAATTTCATCCGTAAAGTCCATACTACTATTTTTTGTGTATTCCTTTAATTCATCTATCTTCCCCCGCAGCTCTACAATTGGTTTTTCAAATTCTAGTTCTGCCATTGAGCTATTTCCTCCCGTTGGTGAATCTCTATAATCACTCGTAGTGTTTCCTTTAATTTCGATCGATCGATTACGCTATCTAGCTGACCGTGTTCTAATAAGAATTCAGCTGTTTGGAAGTTTTCCGGCAATTCCTCGCGTACAGTTTGTTCAATTACTCTGCGACCAGCAAAACCTATTAATGCACCCGGCTCTGCAAAATTATAATCTCCTAGTGAAGCAAAGCTTGCTGAAACTCCTCCGGTAGTCGGATGGGTCATAACAGAAATAATGAGCCCACCTTCTTCACTAAAGCGTTTTAAGGCAACGCTCGTTTTTGCCATTTGCATTAGGCTAAGAACGCCTTCTTGCATACGGGCCCCTCCTGATGCGGTAAAAATAAGAAAAGGAACCTTTAATTCTCTCGCTTTCTCAACAGCTCTTGCAATTTTTTCTCCTACAACCGAACCCATACTTCCCATACGGAAGCGAGAATCCATTACAGCTATAACAACAAGCATATTATCAATTGTTCCTTCTCCAGTTACAATTGCCTCATTAAGTCCTGTTTTCTGACGATCTCCCTCTAGTTTCTTTTCATAACCAGGAAATTGCAAGGGATTTACAGATATCATTTCCTCATCATAGGGAAGAAATGTATGTTCATCTAGTAAGCTTTCAATTCGTTCATACGCATTCATTTGATGATGATAGCCGCAATTCGCACAAACCTTTAAGTTCTTTCGAAGTTCTTTCGAATACATAATTTTTTTACAGCTAGGACATTTTGTCATTACACCGTCAGGTACATCTTTTCGAAGTTGTTCTGAAGGAATTACAGCATATTTCTTTTTCTTTGAGAATAAATCTCTTAGCATGTTGGACCTCCTTTGTTACTTGCAAAGAACACAGAAATATTTATATAAATCAAGAGCAAAAAGCATAACAATTCAAATTGTAGCTAATTGCATGTGCAATTATTTGTCTAAGAAAAAAGGCAATGATGAGAATTCTAAGAATACATAATGCATGAGGCCAATTGATTATAATAATGTAATGCCTTAGTCTCATTTTTATCTTCAACAGCCTGACAAATATGATGGTACAACCTTCTATTCTCAAGCTGTAGCTCATATGTCATTGTGGAATCATACGCTTGTAAAATTACCCAAATTCTGTACAATAAATAGTTATTTGTTTTTTCTGTCATTTTTCTCCAAAAGACATCGTGAAACGCTTTAATAGAAAGATCATCTTGTAACAATATATCGTTGCATTCAATATGGCTATCAAAAGAACAAAGAATACGAAGAACATCCTGCTCTATAAGTTGCTTAACCTGATGTAAATCATTCTTCGTTTTTTCATCCTGCAATAGAAATGTAGCAAGTACATTTACAAGACTATGCTCATATATATTTTTAATAAAGGTTCCTTCTCCGCGCCGCGTTTCAATCAATCCAACCAGTTCTAGTGAGCGAAGTGCTTCACGAACAGAAGAACGTCCAACACTTAAACGTGCGCTAAGCTCTCTTTCTGAAGGCAATCGATCTCCAGCCTTCAAATGGTCTTCGTCAATAATAGCACGAATTTTTTGGACAATTTCGAGATATACCTTCGTTTGAACCGTCACACTTTACTCCTCACTCGCTTTGCCGATAGTTGCTAATCTTCTTGTTTTTTCTGCTACTTCTTTCGGATCTACATTACGACGTGCTACCCCTGTTTCCATGGCTGCCTTTGCAACAAATTCAGCAACTCGTGGAGCCACACGTAAGTCAAAAGGAGTAGGGATAATATATGTAGCCGATAATTCTTCATCTGATACGAGGGATGCAATAGCTTCCACAGCAGCTAGTTTCATTTCTTCATTTATTTGCGTCGCATATACATCAAGCGCTCCTCGGAATATACCAGGAAATGCAAGGACATTATTCACTTGATTTGGGAAATCTGAGCGACCCGTACCAACCACTGCAGCTCCAGCTTCTAATGCATCTTTTGGCATAATTTCCGGCATCGGATTTGCCATTGCGAAAATAATAGGATCATGATTCATAGATCGAACCATTTCTTTCGTAAGTGCACCCTCAGCAGATACGCCTACAAATACATCTGCACCTTGCAAGGCATCGTGCAATGAACCCGCTAATTTGTCACGATTCGTAAACTTCGCAACCTCATTCTTTAGTGCATTCATTCCATCTGGACGTCCTTCATAAATAGCGCCTTTTGTATCACACATAATGATGTCGCGAACACCGTAGCGATATAATAACTTTATAATAGCAATTCCAGCCGCTCCTGCTCCGCTCGCAACAATCTTTATTTGCGACATCTTTTTATTGACTAGCTTTAGTGCATTAAGTAAACCAGCTACTGTTACAATTGCCGTTCCATGCTGATCGTCATGAAATACAGGAATATTGCATTCCTTTTTTAATCGTTCTTCGATGATAAAGCAATTTGGAGATGCAATATCCTCTAAGTTCACACCACCAAATGAAGGTTCAAGTAACTTAACCGTCTCCACAATTTTATCTACATCATTCGTTTGTAATGCTAGTGGAAATGCATCTACGCCTGCAAAACTTTTAAAAAGAACAGCCTTTCCTTCCATAACCGGCAATGATGCTTCTGGACCGATGTTGCCTAACCCTAATACGGCGGTTCCATCTGTAACGACTGCTACCATGTTACCCTTCATCGTATATTCGTATACTTTGCTTTTGTCTTCATAGATGATTTTACAAGGTTCTGCTACTCCTGGAGAATATGCAAGACTTAAATCTTTAGCATTCTCAAGCTTAACTTTTGAAATGGTTTCTAGCTTTCCTTGGTTTACACGGTGCATGTGAAGTGCTTCTTCACGAAGTGTTGACATAATATACACTCTCCTTGAAGACCATCCTGCCATTCCTTACCGGTTAATTGTAGTGGTCAGACCACAACTTACCACTACTACTATAATAGATAAGGGAGGAAAAAGTCCATTATATTTTACACACAACATTTTCTTGGCCTAGGATGTTAATAAGCGCTTGTAAGCACTCTTCATTGGGATGCACGGAAAATCTGTAAGATAATTGTACCATTTTATGCTCTTTTTCATAATACATGAAAACATTTGCAAAGCCTGGATAACTAAAAATGGTCTTCATTATTTGCGTAGAAACCGCGGTATCATGCTGAGAATGGAGTTTTAAATATACAGAAGAAGTATCCATTTTTTTATATTTATCCATACTGTCTAGCGGATATAATCCTTCAATTACCCATTGTTTCTTATTATTTCGAAGCGAAATAGTGCCTACAACGAGAATAATTTGATCTTCTTGAACAAAGGGTGCAAACTGCAAATATGTATCAGGAAACATAACTGCTTCCATTTCCTCCCCTTGATCACAAATAGATAAAAAAGCCATTTTCTGCATTTTTTTCGTCCGAATGATTCTTGTCTTTGAAATATATACAATAGATCGTACATGCTTCTCGCGTTGGCGGAGCGCCTCTCCTACCGTCGGTATTTGTACCTTTTCCATAAGCTCCTTGTACATAAATGTAGGGTAACTAGATACATATAATCCGAGCATTTCCTTTTCTAGCTTTAGCTTTTCAAGAAAAGGGATGGGCTCTACTGATACGTACTGTGGCTTTGGAACGAGATCCTCGTCTAAAAACATGTCCATTTGACTAGCATCATCTGGTTTCACTAGCTCCACATAAGCAAGTGCGGTTTCAATACTGGCTAAAAGCGTTGCACGATCCTCAAAATCATCAAAACATCCAGAACAAATGAGAGTTTCTACTAGCTTTCTTGTTATAACGCGGCTTGACAGTCGGATACAAAAATCAAACAAATCCGTAAAGGGGCGTTTATTACGCTCTTGCAGTATTTCTTTCACTGTGGCGACCCCTACATTTCGAATTGCCAATAAACTAAATCGAATCGCTTCTCCCTCTACTTGAAAACGAAAGCCACTTGTATGAATAGATGGAGGTAAAATGGAAATCCCCTTTTGCGTTGCTTCTCGTACATATTGTACAATTTTATCCTCGCTTCCAATTACACTGGACAATAAAGCTGTCATAAACGGAAGAGGGTAGTTGGCCTTTACATAGGCAAGCTGATAAGCTATCATGCTGTAAGCAACCGCATGACTGCGATTAAATCCATAATTTGCAAACTGGACGATATAATCATATACAGCATGTGCAATCTTTTCTTCATATCCTTTGTTTATACAGCCCAATACGAAGTGCTCTCGCTCTTTATCTAACAGATCACGTTTTTTCTTACTAACTGCTCTTCGAAGCATATCTGCTTCTCCTAAGGAGAAACCCGCCATGACCGAGGCTATTTGCATAATTTGCTCTTGATAAACAATTACACCGTACGTTCTAGACAGTATAGGCTCCAAATCTTTATGTAAGTAATGAATCTCGTGCTTTCCATGCTTTGAATCGATGAACAATGGAATTTGCTCCATAGGACCTGGACGATAGAGTGCATTCACTGCAACAATATCCTCGAATTCTGTCGGCTTCAGTGAACGCAATACGCTTCTCATTCCTGCCGATTCCAATTGAAAGACACCTGTCGTATCTCCTTTACTTAGTAGGGAAAAGGTTCGCTGGTCCCGAAGAGGAATATGATTAAAACGAATCGTTTCTCCAGTCATTTCGTGAATGAGCTTACGAATTCGATCAAGAATGGTTAAATTACGCAAGCCTAGAAAGTCCATTTTCAACAATCCCAGCTCCTCCAATACGTCGGCAGGATATTGGGTAATATAAACCGTATGCCCCTCTTGAATAGCGACATGATCTGTAAGGGGCATATCACTCATTATAACTCCAGCAGCATGAACGGACGTATGCCGAGGAAGCCCTTCTACTTTCCGAGCAATTGTATAAATTTTCTCAAGGAGTGGTGTACTATTAATATGTCTTCGCAATGGTTCTGATTCTTTATAGGCTTCTTCTAAAGATATTCCGATACGCGAGGGAATAAGTTTAGCAAGTTCATCGATTTCTCTTGGCAAAAGACCATGGACGCGAGCTACATCACGAATCGCAGCTTTGGCTGCTAATGTTCCAAATGTCACAATTTGTGCCACATGCATACTTCCATATTTTTCACTAACGTACCGAATCATATCGTCACGACGAACATCGGGAAAATCAATATCAATATCAGGTAAAGAAACCCGCTGCGGATTTAAAAATCGTTCAAATAACAAATCATAGGCGATCGGGTCAATATCAGTTATTTCTAAGACGTACGCTACAAGTGAGCCGGCTGCCGAACCACGACCCGGCCCCGTCGTAATGTTGTGACTATGAGCATATTGCATAAAATCCCATACAATTAAAAAATAATCGCTAAAGCCCATGTTTGAAATAATTTGCAGCTCGTATACAAGACGTTGCTGATGTAATTTGGTAATATCAGCATATCGTTTTTTTAATCCATCTTCACATATGCGGCGTAAGTACAATTCAGGCGATTCATCTGTGGGAATTGGAAATCTAGGCAATCGATTTTGATGAAATGGGATATGTACTTGGCAGCTTTTAGCAATATCCACACTGTTAGAAATTGCTTCGGGAACAGAAGAAAAACGCTCCACCATCTCACATGGTGCGGCTAACTCATACTCACTACTCTCATAGCGTGGACGACCCGTATCTGTTAGCTTTGTGCCATTTTCAATAGAAAGAAGACATTCATGAACTACACTATCTTCTTTATTTAAGTACCGTACATCGTTTGTTGCTACGACCGGTACTCCTTCGTCCTTGCTTAAAGCTAACAGTTTCGTGAGAAGCTCTTCCTCACCTGGAATGAGATGGTTTTGTAAACTTATGTAGAATTTAACAAACATAGATTTGTTTTTACGAATAGATTCGCGAGCTTTTTCTTCGTCACCTTGTAAGATGTACTGTTCAAGCTCTCCTTTACGTCCGGGAGATAGAGCAATAATTCCATCTGTATAATGCATGAGCCATTTTCTGGGTATACCGGCTTTTGCTTTTGTCATAATGGTACTAGAAATTTTTAATAGGTTACGATAACCCATTTCATTTTCTGCCAATAGGACGAGCGGATAGGATCCTTCTTCTTCTAGTACAGAGGCAGTTAAGCCTATGATTGGTTGAATTCCTTCTCGTTTGCATGCTTTATAAAACGGAATAACCCCGTACATTACATTTTCATCTGTGATCGCCAATGCCTCCATACCAAGACTCTTCGCTTGCTTTACAAGCATATCAATCGTACATGTGCTTTTTAATAGACTATAAACGGTTTGACATTGCAAATGTACAAACTTCACTTGTATACCATCACCTTTTTCAATCTTGTTTTTTTTATTATATGAGAACAAGCAATCATAAATCAAAACATACTCTCTATATTCTGTCCATATACATATGAATGAGAAGGGAGCTGAGGAAATGGAAGTTAAGCAAACGTTTTTTTCACTCCTCATTACAAGCTATTTCATCGCATTTGGCGTCATACTAGGAGGATCACTAATCGGAGGAATTGGCTCATTTCTCGTAGGGCAACCGCCTATGACCATGATTAGACGATTTGCAGAAAGCCTTCGAATTTGGGCTCTCGTGGCTGCTATCGGCGGAACATTTGACACATTCTACAGTTTAGAACGAGGAATCTTTCAAGGTGAAACGAAGGATATCGTCAAACAAGCGCTCTTAATTGTCTTTGCAACAGGTGGTATGCAGACTGGACTCATTATCGTGAAATGGTTGACTGAGGACCGCGCATGAGAATCCCACCCCTATATAAATCTAGGACTTGGCAAACAATTTTTGGCGGCATGGCAGTAGGGGGAATCATAAGCTGGATTATATTCTTATATATTTATGGCGTATTTCATGAAGAACAACGTGCACTTATCTGGCAGCAACAAAATGAAATTACAGATTTAAAACGAAAAAATCATATTTTACAAGAGGATCAAAAAGCGATAAATGAAAAGACAAAAAAAATATTAACGATACAAGATGTGAAAATCGATATTATCAATCATGAGCAATACGACTTAGATTTATTGGCGGTTCATAGCTTATCAAGTGACGTGAAAAAAGATTTACAAAACCTGCTAACAAAAAGTGTACAAAGTGTTTCAGAGAATAAGGAATTATTGCTTAAAGCAATCGAAAACAAAACGTATACACGTGACAATGTTACCTATCATTTTCTCGTTCGCAGTATTTACTTTGATACCGTATTAGAAATTACCTTGCAAATTAAAAGAGGATGACTCAAAAGGAATAGTCTCTCCTTTGAGTCATCTCGTACCCTTACTTACAAATCTCTCTTAAATCTGAAATGACTTGTTCTGCCTCTTCCCAAGTGTATACAGTCGCACCGGAAGCAAGTGGATGACCACCGCCGTTATATTTCATTGCCAAGGTATTAATAACAGGTCCTTTTGAACGTAACCGCACACGAATGGAATCTTCTTCTTCTAAAAATAGTACCCACGCTTTAATTCCTTCTATATTACCTAACACACCCACAATGCTAGATGCTTCATTTGCCTTTACATGAAATTGTTCCAAAATTTCTGGCGTGATTTTTATATATGCTGCCCCTTCTTCTGTTGATTCAAAATGCTGTAAAATGTAACCATTTAATCTTGCTAAGCGCGGATTTGTTTTATACATTTGATTATAAAGATTAGGAAAATCAAGACCCGTTTCGATTAGATTTGCTGCATATCGAAAGGTTTTTGGCTTTGTATTAGGAAATAAAAATCTTCCGGTATCTGCCACAATACCTGCATATAGTAATCGTGCCGCTTCTTGAGATAGAACAAAACCTTTATCTTTTCCGTACTCATAAAGTTCATATATCATTTCACTGCATGAACTTGCAGTCGTATCTACCCAAAGAATGTCACCATATGGATCTTCATTCGGATGATGATCAATTTTAATTATTTTCTTTCCTTGCTTATAGCGCTGATCACATACTCTTTCTTCATTTGCTGTATCACAAACAATAACAAGAGCTTGTTCATATACTTGATCGTCAATTTCATCCATGTCTCGTAAAAACGAAAGAGACTTCTCATTTGCACCTACCATGTAAATCTTTTTTTCAGGGAAAGATTCTTGGAGGATGGTTCCTAGCCCACATTGTGACCCAATGGCATCAGGATCTGGACGAACATGGCGATGTATAATGATTGTGTCATATTCTTTAATTGCTTGCACTATTTGTTCTTTCATGTCCATATTTCTCCTTCAGATTGTTAGTTTATTAATACAATTATTCCTTCCTTCTATCGGTCAATAAATTGCACCATAAGAAGCGCTTTTCCGACAATCGCCCCTTCTTGTTGTACCTCTACGTCGACCTTACCAAATTTCCGGCCAATTTCCATTACTTTTGGATGTATTTCAATAATCGAATCAATTTGAACTGGTTTTACAAAATAAATCGTTAAACTTTCTACAACTAAATCGCCCTTTTTCTGTGCACGTAAGGCACGGCTCGCGGATTCCGTTAAGATTGTAGTAAATACACCGTACGACAATGTACCAATGCTATTTGTCATTTGTGGTGTAACGGAAAAGCGGTATATATTATCGGGTCTTGCTTCCTTTTGTGATAGAAATTGATTGGTTACAATGTCTTCAATCGTTTCCCCTACCTGAGGCTGTCTTTGTATCATTTGCAAAGCTTGCAATACATCACGGCGACTAATAATTCCTTGTAATCTTCCGCCCGCATCTACTACCGGCAACAATTCAATGCCTTCCCAAACCATCATTCTTGCTGCAGATGCAACCGAAACTTTCCCACCTACAGTAATTGGATTCTTCGTCATAATCTTATCAAGTGGAACGTCCTTTGAAACATCAATAATATCTTTTGGTGTAATCATCCCAATTACTCGCATCGTCTCATCCACGATAGGATAACGTCCGTGCATAGATTGTTCACTCTGATTATGCCATTGTTCTACTTTATCGAAAGGCTTTAAATAAATCGTCTTACTAAGCGGTGTTAAAATATCTTCCACAAGAACGATTTCTTTTTTTATCAGTTGATCGTAAATAGCACGATTAATCAGCGTTGCTACGGTAAATGTATCATAGCTACTTGAAATAACCGGCAATTTCAGTTCATCTGCTAAATGTTTCACATAATCTTCCGTATCGAAGCCACCTGTTATCAGTACGGCTGCCCCTGCTTCTAGAGCCAGTTGATGCGCCTGTGTACGATTGCCGATAATTAGTAAATTCCCTGCTTCCGTATATCGCATCATCGCTTCTAGCTTCATTGCACCAATCACAAATTTATTTAATGTTTTATGCAATCCTTCACGTCCGCCAAGTACCTGTCCATCTACAATATTTACAACTTCTGCATAGGTAAGTCGTTCTATATTTTCTTTTTTCTTTTTTTCAATACGAATCGTTCCAACTCGTTCGATTGTGCTAACATAACCTTTATTCTCTGCATCCTTTATAGCACGGTATGCCGTTCCTTCGCTTACAGTCAAATCCTTTGCAATTTGACGTACGGAGATTTTATTTCCTACCGGCAAGCTGTTGATATATTCTAAAATTTGATCATGTTTTGTAGCCAAATAGCCTCACCATTCTTTCCATTCCGCTCTATTTTCCGTTACTACTTATTTACAGTATACTATATTTTTTAAACTGTTACACTATTATTCCCTATGTCTGTATTATTTTTCTTTATAACAAATGAATATCATTCTGGTTAGGATTAGAACTCCTATGTAAGGTACAAATTGGTATGTAGCATGTATTGTAGTGGGAAGATTCGAAATTATGTGTATAACAGTTATAAAAGAACAGGATATCCTGTTCTTTTATAACTGTATGAATTCCGATGGCGCTAACACTTTTCCATTGCCAGCCTTAAGTTTTGAAACAAACGCAAAGGCATCTTGCTTAATAAGAGGAAATGTATCGTAGTGAATAGGAACTATAATCTTCGCTTTTATCCATTCTGCTGCAACTAATGCATCTGCGGGCCCCATCGTAAAATTATCACCAATGGGTAAGAATGCGATGTCAATGGTATGCAAAGTCCCAAGAAGCTGCATATCAGAAAACAGAGCTGTATCCCCTGCATGATAGATAGTTTTCCCTTCTGCTGTAAATAAGACTCCTGCCGGCATCCCTGTATACATAATTGTCTTAGATGTCTCATCAATGTAACTAGATCCATGGAATGCTTGTGTAAATTTGACTGTGCCAAATTCAAATTCGTGCCTGCCGCCAATGTGCATAGCATGTGTACGAACGCCTTGCCATGAAAGAAATGTTGCAAGTTCAAACGGCGCAATAACAAGTGCATCATTTCGCTTGGCAAGTAACACCGTATCCCCTACATGATCGCCATGTCCATGTGTAAGTAAAATCACATCCACTTTTACATCCTCTACGTGCAAATCTGTTTTAGGATTACCTGTAATAAACGGATCAATTAAAATAGTGGTTAATCCTGTCTGAATTTTTACAACCGAATGACCATGGTACGAAACTAACATTCTAATCCCTCCTTACTTTCTATTTTACCTAAAACTTAGCGTTCTTGTCTTTTTTTATAGTGGTTACTTGTAACAAAAGAGAAAAACGATGTAAAGTTAATACGTACACTGAAATGGAGGGACTACTTATGCAACAACGCTTGCAGCATGTAATGAATTGGTTACAAACAACAGAGAAAGAAGCAGCCTTTATTACTTCTACTTCTAATGTATTTTACTTAAGTGGATTTTATTGTGAACCAAATGAAAGATTGCTTGGTTTATTCGTGTTCCAAGAAAAAGAACCCATCCTCATCTGTCCAAAAATGGAGGAAGGCAAGGCAAGAACTGCAGGATGGAACTATGAAATCATTGGATTTAATGATACAGACAACCCTTGGGAAATGGTATCACATTCTATACGCGCACAAGGCATTCAAGTTCATACATTAGCAATTGAAAAGGAACATATGAATGTCCAACGATACGAAGCCTTATGCTCTTTATTTCCATCTGCTACTTTTACAGCAGCCGAAGAAAAATTGCAAGAATTACGTCTCATCAAAGATGAGAAAGAACTTTCTATTCTTAGACAAGCAGCTCAAATGGCCGACTATGCAGTGGAACTTGGTGTCAGTCAAATTGCTGAAGGCAAATCTGAAATGGAAATTCTATCTACCATTGAATACGAAGTAAAGAAACGTGGCATTACCAAAATGTCCTTTAGCACCATGGTCCTAACTGGTGCCAATTCTGCGTTGCCTCATGGAGAGCCCGGAGATAATAAGATTAAACGCGGAGATTTTGTACTGTTTGATCTTGGCGTTGTGATTGATGGCTATTGTTCTGATATTACACGTACTGTTGCTTTCGGTAACATATCAGAAGAACAATCCCGTATCTACAATACTGTTCTTACGTCTGGATTACATGCAATTGACATTTGTAAACCAGGAACTAGCATCGCTGATGTCGACCGAGCAGCACGCTCTTTCATCGAAAATGCAGGCTATGGAGATTATTTCCCTCACCGCCTTGGTCATGGATTAGGAATTAGCATTCATGAATATCCATCCTTAACCAATGTTAATAAGAATACGTTGCGCAAGGGAATGGTCTTTACAATTGAACCTGGTATTTACGTACCGAATGTGGGTGGTGTTCGCATTGAAGATGATGTGTACATTACTGACACAGGTGTGGAAGTGCTAACTAAGTATCCAAAAGAATTGCAAATAATAAAGTAACCTTACAGAGTAAATCAAAAAAAGTGTCCAAAAAGAAGAGTTTTTTTTGGACACTTTTTTTGTTTAAGATAGTGCTGGCATTTTCTCTAATGCTTCTGTTGCAGATAAGTAAGGAACTCCATGTGCATCGGCTACAGCCTTGAATGTAACATATCCGTTCAACGTGTTAATACCTTTCAAAAGAGCGCTATTTTCTAAACAAGCCTTTTTATACCCTTTGTTTGCAATCTCAAGAGCATAAGGCACGGTAACATTCGTTAATGCAAGCGTAGACGTACGTGGAACGGCACCAGGCATATTAGCTACCGCATAATGTACAACGCCATGTTTTACATAAGTAGGTTCATCATGTGTAGTAATACGATCGGTTGTTTCAAAAATACCACCTTGATCAATTGCAATATCAATCACTACAGAACCAGGTTCCATTGAAACAATCATTTCTTCTGTTACAAGTTTTGGAGCTTTAGCACCCGGAATTAATACAGCTCCAATAACAAGGTCAGATTCTTTAACCGCTTCTGCGATATTATAAGGACTTGACATCAAAGTTGTAACGCTATGACCAAACATATCATCAAGCTGACGTAATCTTGCAGCATTCAAGTCGATAATTGTTACATGCGCTCCTAAACCTACTGCAACCTTGGCTGCATTTGTACCTGCAACACCCCCGCCTACAATTGTAACTTTTCCTCGTTTTACTCCTGAAACTCCTCCTAGTAAAATTCCTTTTCCGCCTTCTTGCTTTTCTAAGTATTGAGCTCCAATTTGTGCAGCCATACGACCAGCAACTTCGCTCATAGGTGTAAGAAGTGGGAGAGCTTTATTTTCAAGCTGTACCGTTTCATATGCAATACCAACCACTTTATTATCGAGAAGCGCTTTTGTGAGCTCAGGCTCAGGGGCTAAATGAAGATAAGTAAATAAAATCAACCCTTCTCTAAAATAGCCATACTCACTAGGAACAGGTTCTTTTACTTTTATCACCATTTCCATATCCCATGCTTTTGCTGCAGAATCTACGATCGTTGCGCCTGCTTGCACATATTCCTCATCTTTAAAACCTGATCCGAGACCGGCACCTTGTTCCATATATACTTCATGCCCACTGTGAACGATATGCAAAACTCCACCTGGTGTAAGCGCGACACGATTTTCATTGTTTTTAATTTCCTTAGGAACCCCAATACGCATGTTTTGTCCTCCTCCAAGTTGTGCAATATTATTTTTTCTACACCCATTGTAGATTACCGTAGAAAATTGCATTTAATTAATATGCTATAAATTGTAACACTTAGATCAATTGGACATGTATTGAACGTAAGATTTTCTGACATTCTAATTTTTATCTATGTCGATGAATGACATCAATGCCGCCTGTAATTTCCATACAAGTTCCAGTTATCATATCAGAGTCATCATTACATAAGAAGAGAATGGCACGTGCAATATCTTCACCTGTTCCAGATCTTCCAATTGGGGTGTGACTATCCTTTTGCAGCCTCGCCATGTCAATCGACGCTTCCTTCATTTTCCCAGTAATATCCCCTGGGCAGACCATATTTGAAGTAATTCCATATTCAGCCTCTTCATAGGCAATGGTTTTCGTTAATGAAACAAGTCCAACCTTGGCAGCTGCAAAAGCCGAACGATAAATCCAGCCAGGTGCACTCTCAGCATCTTGAAATCCATAGTTTATAATCCGGCCAAATTTTTGTTTTCGCATAATAGGGATCACTTTTTTTAACAAGTAGAATACCCCATGCAGATTTCCATCAATCATAGAGTGCCATTCATCATCTGTATAATCAACTAGTCGTTTTCTTTCAAACACATAGGGTCCTGCATTATTTATTAAACAATCAATTCTACCAAATTTACTAATCGTTTCCTCTACCACCCGATATAAGTCTTCTTTTTTTGTAACATCTGCCTGTATAAGTTGTAAATTTTGCGGCATACTAGAAAAGTCTTGTTTAAGCAAATTAGCTGATTCTTGATCGCTTCGATATGTAACCGTAACGGAATATCCTTGTTTTAAAAACGCTTCCGTTACCTTTCTACCTAATCCTTTTGAACCGGCTGTAATGAGCGCATGTCTCAACTAAAGCCCCTCCTCGTTATCATATACATCATATGTAACAATTTGTCATGAAAATTACAAATAAGATGCCTTGATTTTCTTTTTTTGAATTCTGTAACATTTCTGTCAATACAATTAGTCAGTTTAGTTGTATAATAAAAGTGTAGAAAGTTATTTCTAGTGAAATAAGGGGGACTCCAATATGTCAACACAATACCAAAATATTCTGGTTGCAGTTGATGGTTCGAAAGAAGCTGAAAAAGCATTCAGAAAGGCCATTCTAGTTGCAAAACGTAATAACTCAAAATTGACTATCACTCATGTTGTTGATGTTAAAGCATATTCAGCAGTTGAAGCATATAGTCGAGCAATCGCAGAACGGGCAAATGTATTCGCCGAAGATTTGCTTGAAGATTATGAAAAAATTGCCGTAGAAGCAGGAGTTCAATCCGTAGAAACCGTTCTAGAATTCGGAAATCCAAAATCTAAAATTTCTAAAGAAATCGCGCCAAACAACAAAGTAGATTTAATCGTTTGCGGTGCTACAGGATTAAATGCAGTAGAACGCTTCTTAATCGGTAGTGTATCTGAACATATTATTCGCTACGCATCTTGCGATGTCCTTGTCGTAAGAGGAGAAGATGGAAAAGGCGAATTGTAATTACAAAAAGCGGAGCTGATTTATTAGCCCCGCTTTCTTATTCGCTCAATACGAAAAAAGCGTGACGTATGCGTCACGCTTTTTTCGTATTGCTTTGTTTCAAGATCATTTTTACTTTTTGTAAAGCTGCCTCTACTTGTGCGAAGCCAGTTCCACCTTCGCTATTACGACGCTGAACGGCTGCATAAGGTGATAGCACCTCATATAAATCCGAATCAAACAATGGACAAATGTCTTGATACGTTTCAAGAGGGAGATCAAGTAAATAGATACCTTTTTCGATACAAAGTAAAACAAGTCGTCCAACAATTTCATGTGCCTGACGAAACGGCAAACCTTTATTTGCTAAATAGTCTGCAATTTCAGTAGCATTTGAAAAATCCTTCTGAACCGTTTGTTTCATATGTTCTTCTTTTACTTGCATCGTTTCAATCATACCAGACATAATGTGTAGGCTTGTTTGTATCGTTTTCACCGTATCAAACATGCCTTCTTTATCTTCTTGTAAATCTTTATTGTAAGCCAGTGGAAGACCCTTCATAATCGTTAGCAAGCCGAACAGATTTCCATATACACGTCCAGACTTACCACGAATGAGCTCAGCCATATCAGGGTTTTTCTTTTGCGGCATAATACTACTTCCCGTTGAATACTGATCGCTCATTTCAATAAATTGAAATTCCTGACTGCTCCATAAAATTAATTCTTCACAGAAACGGGATAAGTGCATCATAAGAATCGATGAATGACTTAGAAATTCTAGAATAAAATCACGATCACTTACTGCATCCATACTATTTTCGTAAATGCCATCAAATTCTAGTAGTGAGGCGCTATAAGACCGATCAATAGGAAATGTCGTACCAGCGAGCGCACCCGCTCCTAACGGAGAAACATTAATCCGTTTTAATGAATCTTCTAAGCGTTCCTTATCACGTTCTAGCATCCAGAAGTAAGCTAGAAGATGGTGTGCAAAGGATACAGGCTGTGCACGCTGCAAATGCGTATATCCTGGCATAATTGTTTCAATATGCTTCTCTGCTTTTTCAACGAGAACTTGTTGAAATGCTTCAATTTGGGGAATCGTATTTCTTACTTCTTTACGTAAATACAAATGCATATCGGTAGCCACTTGGTCATTACGACTACGAGCAGTATGTAGCTTCCCGCCGACTTCCCCAACTTTTTCAATTAGCATTTTTTCTAAATTTAAATGAATATCCTCATTTTCTACGGTGAACGTTAGCTTATTTTGCTTTGCTTCTTCTAGAAGCTCCTGAAGACCTATTTTAATTGTTTCAACGTCTTCAGAGGGCAGTATGCCGCATTTCCCAAGCATTGTCACATGAGCTATACTTCCTTCAATATCCTCGATAACAAGGGCTTTATCAAAGGAGATAGAGGCGCCGAATTCATCTACCCACGCCTCTGCAGTTTCAGTGAATCGGCCACCCCAAAGTTTTTTCACGCTTCCACCTTCTTGTTACTATTTACTTGACTGTATACTTTTGTTGGCAGACCGTACAATGAAATGAAACCAACAGCAGCAGCATGATCAAATTGATCTTCTTTTGTATACGTAGCTAAGTTTTTATCATAAAGAGAGAACTCTGATTTTCTGCCTTCTACAATAGCATGACCTTTAAACAATTTTACACGTACTGTACCTGTAACATTTTTTTGTGTTTCTTTCAAAAATGCAACAAGAGCCGTACGAAGAGGAGAGAACCATAATCCATTATAAATAAGTTCTGTTAATTGTTTTTCAACAATTGGTTTAAAGTGAGCAACTTCTTTTACAAGTGTTAAATCTTCAAGTTCTTTGTGAGCTGTAATTAATGTCATTGCCCCTGGACATTCATACACTTCACGAGATTTAATTCCAACAAGACGGTTTTCAACATGGTCAATACGTCCAATTCCATGTTTTCCAGCAATCGTGTTTAACTGTTTAATCATTTCAGCAACTGTGTAAGAAGTACCATTTAATGATACTGGAACACCAGCTTCATAACCAATTTCAACCATTTCTGGTGTATCAGGAGTATCTTCAAGAGCTGCTGTCATTTCATATGCATCTGCAGGAGGAGCTGCCCATGGATCTTCTAGAATTCCACATTCATTTGCACGTCCCCATAAGTTTTGGTCGATAGAGAATGGGCTGTCTAAATTGATTGGAATAGGCACATTGTTTTGTTTTGCATATTCGATTTCTTCTTCACGAGACCATTTCCATTCACGTACTGGAGCAATAATTTCTAAATAAGGATTTAATGCTGTAATAGAAACTTCAAATCGTACTTGGTCGTTTCCTTTTCCTGTACAACCATGTGCTACTGCATCTGCTCCTTCTTGTTCAGCAATTTCAACTAATTTTTTAGAAATTAACGGACGGGATAGAGCAGAAACTAGTGGGTATGTTCCTTCATACAATGTGTGAGCTTGCAAAGAGATAAGTGCATAATCATTTGAAAATTCCTCTTGTACATCTAAAACAACAGATTTAATTGCTCCGACAGAAAGGGCTTTCTCCTGTACAAAGGCTAAATCTTTTCCTTCACCTAAATCAAGACAACATGCAATTACGTCGTATCCTTTGTCTTGTAACCATTTAATTGCAACGGAGGTATCCAAGCCTCCAGAGTATGCTAACACGACTTTTTTATTTTCCATTTATAAATCCTCCTCTATAAAAAAGAATAAATATTCATTAAATGTTATTTAAATTCATAATCATACTTTAACAACTTTCAACTTAAGATGCAACAATTATTTTTGAGAATTTTAAACAATTCCTTCGAAGTTTTTCCTAACATCGTATAGAATAAAAGAAGCAAGGGGGAGAAATCATGGAACATTATTTCATATTCAATGAACGACTTGGAATTGCAACACCTCACATTGTTGAAGATTGGGACGAGATTTCTGTGTATACACAACAAGGGATTTTGCTGAAATGGGAAATGATACGAGGAAGAATACCGGATCGAATTGCAGATTTAGAAAACAACATCCGCTCGAAGCAAAACCAGCTAGATAACGAAGAAAATTTCAAAATTTCTTGTATGTTAAATAGCGAAATTGCAGAACTTGCTTCTATCATTAATGACCTATGGCTTTGGTATCGAACGAACCAGGATATATCAACTGGGAAAACACATGCATAGAAACACATAATTAGAACGATAATCGTTTCACAGGAAGCTACCAATGCTTACTACCCATTTAAAAATAATGAAAAAGGCTTCCCTAGTAGCTTACAGTAAGCTACCGTGGAGCCTTTTTCATTGTATGATACCGCTTAAGATTGTTTTTCATATAAATAACGCATCTGATAAAAACGATGAGCAAAATCTGTTACATTTCGTGTCAGTCTATAATTAAAAATTGATCCTACAGCAACGCCAATCATTGGAATTCCTTGGATAAGTTTTCTTCTTGCAGAATGAATGACAAACATTTTTATACTTTGTTTTAATACTACTAATAAAGATCCACTGTCGATAACTTCATCGACTCCTTCATAGAAAAACGGCTCTTCTTCATAGTGCTTTATATCATGCACTAAGTCATACCATGCAGCTTGTTGCATACGTAGTGGTAAAATGGATGCATGAAATACTTTAAGAGCAAGCATCATTTCATACGGTCGATTTACATTATACCCATATGAAGTTGCAATAATTTGAACAGCCTTTAGGTTAATAGCAATCATAACAGGAAAATCAATAGATAGAAATAGAAAGCCCCCTGCACCAGTTGCCCCGCCCTGTACAAACGAGTACAAACGATGCCGAGCAATTTGATTCTCAGCAATATACATAAGTTGGTCGATAGATAGTTTGCGTAAATCCTCAATATATTCTATCGTTTCATCAAAAAGGCGAGCGCTAGAAAGAATTCTATTTCGCGCATCTAGTTGGGATTGTGAGCTATGAATCAATGCATGGAGATGGAAAAGCCATCCATCTATCCTTGCAAAAAATTCATTTTGCTGATTACTTGAAAGCTGAGAGAAAGTACGGTTTAGCCATTTATCAAACGCGAGTTGAAAGTCTGTTACCTCTTGTTCTTCCAACTGGTTTTCCCAATGCTGGATTTCATTCCAAAGTTTCTGTTCACGCAAAGAAAGCCCCACAAGAAACCACCCCTTGTCACGAAGACATTTTTCTATATTATACCATAGAGAAAAATAGAGGAGATAGTCCAGTTATACA
Organism: Ectobacillus sp.; assembly: GCF_056992975.1. Taxonomy (NCBI): domain Bacteria; kingdom Bacillati; phylum Bacillota; class Bacilli; order Caryophanales; family Bacillaceae; genus Ectobacillus; species Ectobacillus sp. The sequence continues at coordinate 35,704 of NZ_JBXKMX010000057.1, forward strand.
TTAGCTACTCGCATCACATCCCGTGCAATCATTACTTCTTCATTCGTTGGAATCACAAGTATTTTTACAGGTGAGTGTGGATATGAAATGCATGCTTCTTCCCCATTCACATAGTAATTTCGTTTCTGATCACAATATACTCCCATAAATTCTAACCCTTCGAGAATACGTTCACGTATCATTGCACTGTTTTCTCCAATACCTGCAGTAAAAATAATTGCATCCATCCCTTTCATTCTAGCTGCATAGGAACCTACATACTGATGAATACGATTAACAAATATATCGATTGCATATTTCGCTCGTCTACTTCCTTGTTTCTCTGCTTCAATAATATCCCTTAAATCACTTGAAATACCCGAAATTCCAAGTAAACCACTTTTCGTATTTAACACTTCTACCACTTTTTCAACTGATTGGTTTGTTTTTTTCATGATATAAGGGATTAATGCCGGATCAATATTCCCTGAACGCGTTCCCATCGGTACTCCTGCAAGTGGAGTGAACCCCATCGATGTATTAATGGATTTTCCATCTTCTACCGCCGCGATACTCACACCACTCCCTACATGGCATGATAAAAGCCGCAAACTTTTTAATGGCTTATGTAAGAATAATGCCGCCTGCTGCGTAACATATTTATGAGAAATACCATGAAAACCGTATTTACGAACACGAAAGTCTTCATAATATTCATAAGGCACGCTATATAAAAATGCCTCTTCCTTCATTGTTTGATGAAAGGCAGTATCAAAAACTGCGACAGAAGGAACATGAGGTAGTACCTTCCTAAATGCTACAATACCTGTAATATTCGCTGGATTATGCAAAGGAGCTAGTTCGCCTAACACCTCAATCTCATGAATAACCTCGTCTGTGATCAAAGCAGAATCCTGAAATATTTCTCCGCCATGGACAACACGATGGCCAATACCGCGAATTTCATCTAGCGACTGAATAATATGAGAACTTGTTAAAGCGTTTACTAACACTTGTACAGCCTCACCATGGTTAGCTATATCAAAGACCGCAGTCGTTTCATTTCCATTTATCGTCATTTTAAAAATACTATCCTTCATGCCGATTCGTTCAATCAAACCTTTTGTAATAACATTCTCACTAGGCATTTCAAATAACTGAAACTTTAAAGAAGAACTTCCAGAATTTATCGCAATAATTTTTGACATACTTGTTTCATCCCCTTCTTTTCCATGTCTTTATTGAAACAATCTACCCTTAAAAAACATCCCTATTAAAATATAAACATCGTAATCCTTTTAATTCAATCATGATTACGAAATCAAAACAAAATATACACATATGTTAGATTTGTGAAGGGTATAAAGAAAGGTGAAACTACACAAATTCTCGAGTTTCACCTTATCTCATTTCTATACTGAACGTATGAAATCTGTTTTTTATATACACGACTTCATTATTTTGCTTGCTTATTATCTTGAAACCAAGCAGTAATTTGCGCCATGATTTGTTCCATTCCAGTTCGGTTCGTAAACTTTGGCAATTCCGCTAGCATCGCTTGTTTCGGAGGATTTACATAATCCCCTTTCTTTTGCAGTATAAAAATACTTTTCGCCTGCTTTTCATTTGCAAACATGGATACCGGCAATTGCATCACACCTTGTACATAGCACGTTTCCTGTAAGAATGTGTGTAATTTTTGAGCTTGCTCACTCTCAAATAAAGAGTTTGGAATGAGAAAGAACAAATATCCTCCCTCTTTCGTATATTTCATACTTTGCTCCATAAATAGATGATGAGAAAAGGACATACCATTTTCTGCGCGTAAAGAAAATTCTTTCGCCCGTTCTTCGTTTGGATAATACCCTATAGGTAAGTCACACACGACTGCATCTACTGGATCAATATATAGCGGAGCTAATCCATCCTGGTTAAAAAATTCAATGGCATGCTTTTGTAAATTGGCATTTACATAAGCAAGGCGTAATAATACATCATCCACTTCTACTGCATATCCCGAAACGGATGTTTCCTGATCACGTGTATTAAAAATAGTTGTCAGTAAATTTGCCGTTCCTGCTGCCGGATCTAAGATTGAAATCTGTTTCTTTCCTTCAAAAAACCGAGAAAACAAATAGCTTATGAATAACCCAACTGCATCTGGTGTCATTTCATGATGAGCTTGTATGCCTTCTTTCATTCCTTTTAGCAAGCAAAGCTGAAATGCCTTTCGAATATCCTCACTCGTATAGGAACTGTTTTGATATGTATTGTACTCCGTTTGTAATCGTTCACTGGTAGACGTATGCAGTCCATGTTGGAGAATGGACCCTTCAAACAGATTGTCTCCCGTTTCAATTAATGCTTCTAAATATGTCACATCGAGTTCTTTACGAAGTAAAATCGATGATGTATCAAAGATTGAAAAAAGCGTTTCTACCGCTGTACTCATTACATAAACCTCCCTGTCCAAATCATACACATAGGTTATATCATATCACGATACAACCAGCAACAGAATAGATGCAGATGAATTACTAGACAAAAAAACGCCCTCCTAGAAGAGGACGTTCTCAATCAAAGTACGATTATTTTGCAGCTTTTGCAGCTTCAATCGCAGCTTCATAATTAGGATGAGTTGTGCCTTCACTTACATATTCTACGTAAGTTACTTTATCTTCACTATCTACAACGAATACAGCACGAGCTAATAAACGAAGTTCTTTCATAACAGTTCCATATGCTTCACCAAATGATAAATCACGGTGATCTGAAAGAGTTACAACGTTTTCTAAGCCACTATTTGCGCACCAACGTTTTTGTGCAAATGGTAGGTCATTGCTGATAGTTAATACTTTAACGTTACCAATTTTAGAAGCTTCTTCATTGAAACGACGAGTTTGTGCGTCACATACTCCTGTATCAATTGAAGGAACTACACTAATTAATTTTACTGCACCCTTGTATGAATCCAATGTAACGGGAGATAAATCATTTGCTAAAACTGTAAAATTAGGTGCTTTGTCCCCTACTTTTACTTCTGTACCAAGTAATGTAACTGGATTCTTTTTAAACGTAACTGTTGCCATCTCGACATCCTCCTTATAAACAAATATGTACATTATAAATGATAGAGATATTATAAATAGAATGCAAATAAAACAGCTTCATTTTTATAATTAGAAAGCAAGCACACGAACAAGGATGAAGCGAGTTTCTCCATCCTTGTTCGTTATTTTTAAAGTAAAGTGTCATCCACACTTTTGGATACATCTCCACGTTTTTGAAAAAGCTCTTGTACTTTTTCAATAGCCTCGGGAGCGTATTCAACTATTTTATCTAGTAAATGGGAATGTTCATCTAGATGTAACAATTTTATTCCTTGTCCAGTTAGAATTAGAAAAGCAACCGGTGAGATAGAAACACCGCCACCACTCCCACCACCAAATGCAAAATCGCCTTCTTCATCCTGCTTTCCAAATTCACTTCCACCAGCTGCAAATCCGAAGCTTGCCTTTGAAACGGTGATAATAACACTTCCATCCGGAGATAGAATCGGCTCGCTAAGTATTGTATTCACATCAACCATTTGTTTTACATGTTCCATGGCAGTTGTCATTAACCCTTGAATAGGATGTACTGTCATACCATTACCTCCTTCTACCTTTCCATTACACAGACCACTTTATTTTCAATTTCAAATATTTTTATTTTCATTTGCATGAACAACGATTGTATGCCGTTTATGCATATAACGAAATAGGCAAAGTACAAAATAGAGCAGATGAAATGTGCGAAAAGAAAGAATGCACGTTAGCTCTGAAATGGTTAGCGTTCTATCATATACAGGAGTAACTGCAAGCTTAGGCAATGTTTTCACCTTTGTGTACGTACTAAGAATTCCAACCATCAGCCCCTTTACAGACCATATGAATCCTGAATACAGTCCCGTGCTAGCTGCATCCCCTGTTCCAATATGAGAACACCATGAAAATTGTTTCACTTTGACTTTGCGAAAGAAGTCTTTGCTTATAGTATGGATATCTACCATGCTTTTTATCAGGTCTGATATTTTTTCAATGGTATACAATAAGAAAGGTTCATGAGGCATATCTTGTTTCGTATCATTTTCCCTGGATTCCGTTTCTTTCTTTTGAAATTTTTTCACAAGTGCAATTACATCAAATGTATAACGAATGAACAAAATTCTCACTTGTACGTGTAGCTGTTGTTTTTCTTCCGAATAGAATGCCATCAATTTGATGGAAATGGTCGTAATTAATAGAACTAGAAAAAGTGTAAGTAACAGTATAAGTACGAGTACAAACCAATGCATATCCGCTCACCCTTTCACTCCGTTCCCATTATTGACTGATTCTATTCGAAATAAACCTCATTCGTGCATCATGGTTTCAAGAACAAACTCATATGCCATTTACTGTAATTTATTATATACAATCATTCCATCAATTACCGTCATTGTAACCTTGGCATTTGCAATATTATTCGGCGGCATCGTGACTAGATCGCTATCTACAATTGTAAAGTCAGCCTCATATCCTAAGCCAATGATTCCTCTTACCTTTTCTTTATGGATAGCCTTAGCACTTCCCTTTGTATAGAGTGAGATTGCTTCAAATGAGGATAAGCATTCCTCTGGTTGATAGCATCTTCCCTCTGCATCTAGTCGTGTAACCGCTGCATGAATAGAGGCGATCGGACTTACATCAGAAATGGGTGCATCCGATCCCCCTGCACATTCCAATCCCTCCTGCAACAATGTTTTCCACGCGTACGAATAGCGCAAACGCTCAGATCCTAGTTTTTCAATAGCAGATGGAAAATCCGAGCTGACGAAAATCGGTTGAATGTCTAATACAACGGAAAGATGTTTAGCCCGTTGTATTAAATCACTACGCAGCACTTGACAATGGATAATTCGATCACGCATACCGTATGGAGGTGGATACGCCTCTATTGCTTCTACCACGTATTGGAATGCTAAATCCCCAATTGCATGTATGGCTACCGTTCTATTGACTTGTCGTGCCTGTTTTACAAGCATCGCTACTTCTTCCCGCTCCAATACAGCGATGCCTTGGGTGTTAGGCATATCAGAATACGGTTTACTTAAAAGTGCAGTTCGTCCTCCTAAAGAGCCGTCTACAAACATTTTAATTGCTCCGAATTCAATATAATGTTCATCTGAATGGTCGTGGAGATGTGCCATTTCAGCATAATGAACGAGCAAATGAGCTTTAAACGGTGTGTTCTTCATACAACGACGATACGCTTCATACGTATTTTCAAATCCATCGTAATAGTGCAAATCCTCCGTATGTCCTCCTACAAGCCCCTTTTCATAACAATCCTGAATAGCTATCTGCAGGGCATGTCTAACATATTGTTGACTATTTTTCGGAAGTATATTGTATACCAATTGCTGTGCATTATCATGTAATACACCAGTTAATCCTTGCTCATCTCTGGCAATGACTCCGCCCTTTGTGTCTGTCACGAACGTGATTTCCGCTTGCTTTAGCACATTTGAATTTACAAGCATAGCATGCCTACATACTCGTTTTAATACAATAAAATGCTTATGCGATATGGCATCTATGTCTTTTTTATGAATGATTTTCGTATCCACAAATCTATTTTCATTCCAGCCCTCTCCAATAATCCATTCTCCTTCTGGCGTTTCTTTCACTCTCTCTTCTACAAGCGCTACCATCTCGGCATAGGATGTACAGTCTGTTAAATCAAGTCGTAATAAACGCTCACCATGACCAATGAGATGTAGATGACTATCTACAAAACCCGGAAACATCGTATTTCCTTGTATATCGTGATAGGTGTCAATATGATAGATTTTGCATAATCTTTCCTTCGTCCCTATGTCTATAATCCTTCCATTATTTACATATACAGCTTCTACCGTTTCTCGTTCTGCCCGCATCGTATAAATCGTTCCCCCATACCACAATTCTCCCATCATACGCCCTCCTCTTTTTTTCCCAGTATAAAAAAGAAAAGGTAAACAGGAAAGAAATATTTTCCTGTTTACCTTTTCATCTTGATAATTTTCTATTTATATTGCCTTACTCTGCAGCTGGCTCTAATTCACGTTTACGAAGCTCAATTCGGCGTATTTTCCCCGATGTTGTTTTCGGTAGTTCATTGACAAACTGAATTTTGCGCGGGTACTTATATGGTGCTGTCAATTCTTTAACATGATTTTGCAGCAAAAGAATTAGTTCTTCATTTTCAGTAATATTTTCCTGTAATACGATGAACGCTTTTACCACATGCCCTCTTACTTCATCCGGACTTGCAACAACCGCACATTCCCTTACATACGGATGTTTTACAAGGGCATCTTCAACCTCAAATGGCCCGATTGTATATCCGGAGGAAATAATAATATCATCCCCACGCCCTTCAAACCAAAAGTAACCATCCTCATCCATTTTTGCTTTATCTCCCGTAATGTAATAATCCCCGCGGAATTGCATAGCAGTTCGTTCTGCATCTTTATAGTAATGCTTAAATAAAGCCGGCGTACTAACATGTACTGCAATATCTCCAACTTCTCCAACACCTACAGGCTGTCCATCCTCATCTACGATTTGTACTTTATTACCAGGCGTCGGTTTACCCATAGATCCCGGTCTAATTTCCATTCCTTTCAATGCACCCACCAGTAATGTATTTTCTGTTTGACCATATCCATCACGCACACTCACCCCAAAATGATGTCGGAATGTGTCAATAACTTCTCTATTTAATGGCTCTCCTGCCGAAACAGCACTATGAAGAGCAGGAAGCTGATAGGTTTCAAGGTTCTCAACCTTCGCCATCAAGCGATATTCAGTTGGAGTACAGCATAAGACATTAATATTATATTCACTTAATAAAGTTAGATACGTTTTCGGCTCAAATCTACCAAAATATACAAATCCCGTTGCGCCTGAACCGAGGGTAGCTAGGAACGGACTCCATATCCATTTCTGCCAACCTGGGCTAGCAGTCGCCCATACAATGTCGTTTTCTTCAATAGCAAGCCAATTTGGTGCACTCGTACGTAAATGCGCAAACGCCCAACCATGAGTGTGTACAACGCCTTTGGGATTCCCTGTCGTACCAGAAGTATATGACAAGAACGCCATGTCATCGCGTTTTGTCGGTGCAGCAACTAAAATCTCACTTTCTGTTTGAAGCTTTTCCTTTATGCTAATCCATCCATCTATTGGATCGTCACCTACAACAAATGTACGTATAGTAGATAATGCCTCAATACCTTCAAATTGTCCTACATAAGGAGCATAGCTGACAATTGCTTTTACCTCACCATGGGCAATTCGATATTCAATATCCTTTTTCCGAAGCATTTCTGAACTAGGAATGACAACAAGCCCAGCTTTAAGTGCTCCAATATAAATCATATATGCTTCAATAAGACGCGGTACCATAATTAAAATTGTGTCTCCTTGCTTTAGACCTTCCTTTACTAAAGCGTTTCCAATTTTATTTGCACCATGTATTAACTCTTCATACGTTACCTGCTTTGTTTCCCCTGTTTCATCTCTCCAAATTAGAGCAAGCTTATTCTTTTGCACAGCATATTTTTCAAATTCTTCCACAAGATTATACTGCATAGGTGCTATCAATTGTTCACGATTCATTCCTCATCCCCCTTTACTTTTCATAATTAGGAATATTCTGTATATATAAGTCATAATCCTTTAGAAAATACCCTTTTTTTTACAACAAACATCTTTATATTTCGACATTGAACTATGCAACGTATTTTTAACAACTAAAAGAGGACGGGGAGAAGTCCCGTCCTCATATCCATATATATTTCATTATTTTGTATATCCACCAAGCGCCATTGAAACAAGACGCTTTGTAATTTCGCCACCTACAGAACCATTTGCACGAGATGTTGCTTCAGGTCCAAGAGTGACACCAAATTCAGAAGCAATTTCATATTTCATTTGATCGATTGCTGATTCTGATCCTGGTACTACTAAATTATTTGTATTTGCCATGTGTAATCACCTCCTTGTGACTATAGAATGTGACGAAACACATTGCATCATACATATGTTTTCATGGTAATTTATACCTTATATTACTTGATCTATACGCTTTTTAAAAATGAAAACGAAAAAGCCACATGTTATTGAAGTTTAATAAAGGAATACCTGATTACTTACATTCACAAATTTCATTATTACCCAAAAAGGAAGAAATATGTTAAAACATTTATATTTTAACGAAAAAAAAATGATTGGATAAGTTTTCTCTCCTCTAATCCAATCATTCTCTCTTGTCTTCATATCTGTTGTTCTTCTTTTGTAAATTCCTCTATTCTTTGTACAACGCCTGGTTCCACTTTTTCTAATACAGAAGCTGCCATCTCTAAAGAAGCTTTATACTGGTATTCACGAAATAGCTTTTCAGCACTAAATAAACCTGATGCTATCTCATTGTGTTGACTACGATATCTATTACCATATTGTATTAATCGTTCCACTAGGTTCGCTTGTTCAATCATTTCGTTTGTATATTCATACATATTCGTTACAAGAGTCTCTGCCTCACCCAGTATACGATTTACTGTGCCCATATTTAATGGTTTTTGCTCTAACTCCTCATATACTTGTTGAACAGCTTGCTGTGCGCTCTTTAAACTTTCTAACGTTTCTTCTGGTAAACCAGGTAAATTTGATTTTTGAATAACACGCTTTGTTTCCATGATCATTTTTCTCATTCGTTGTAGACTCTCACGTGCTTCAAATTCTTCTTTTCGCAATGTTTGCATCATATCCTTATATTGGCTATGAAGCTCTTGCAACTCGTCCATTTGACGGCGAATGCTTTCAAGTTGTTCACGAATAACTGAAAATGCAACATCTTCATCTGCGATTTTAAGTTGCAACGTATCGAAACGCTTTGTAAGTATATTCACTTGTTTTTCTACGTACTTTTGTACTTCCACATCTTCATCACTTAATTGATAGCTTTGTTTGACAAACTGTGTTTCTTCCTTCGTTTTTAAGGATTGCTCACGAATTTTGTGTAACTCTTCATTCATTGAATCAATATCTTTTTCAACGTAATACTTTGCCGTCACTTCATTTTCAAGCTGATCATAAAGGGTATCCATCTTGCTCTTTATTAATTCGATATGCTGCTTCGCATCTTCGATTTTCACATTTTTAATATCATCAAGACAATGCTGCAATTGCGTTCGTAATTCCCTTACCTCTCTTGGAATTTCCAAATGATTGAGTACATATCCCTGCTTTTTCATTTGTTCATAGCCTTGCAATAAATCTTCCAGCTGCGTTGGCATATTTGTTTGACACTCGGTTTGAAGAATTGGTATCTGCTTCAGTAATTCTTGTAAATATGAAATTCCTTGTTCTAAATTTTTTACAATATCTCTAGCCTCTAAATAATTTCCTTTGTCTGTTGCTTCATCAAATAATTGAAACTTCTTTTGTTCTTCATCTAGAAGTTCTTCTAACTTTTGCTCTGCCAGTGTAAACGTATGTCGATACGCGAGTACGTTCTTCTTTAATTCCCTATATGTATTACGAAGCTGTTCAATTTCTGTACTGTTTTTCTCGAAGCTTTCCATTAGCTCCTGCAATTCAGCAAGAATGGCTTCAATACTTTTCTCAGCTTCTGCTAAGGTAGTTCCAGCTTGCTGTATGGAAAAGCGCGCTTTTCGAAATGAAAACTGTGCCGTACCAGACTCAGCATTTTGCAATTCCTTTTCAGCCTGTGGAATGACATTCGAAACTGTTTCATCCCATTCATTCCGCCACTTTTCAAACAGTTCTTCTGTTTGACCGGTTAAATTTAAATCCTTTACCCGTTTCAATTCATCAGCTACCGGTTTATTCTTAATTTCTTCTTTCCATACCTGTAATTGATCAATTTCCTTATATAAACGATTTTTTATCAAAAGTTGTATCATGAGCAACGCAATAACAATGCTCACAACAATGATGATAATCGTCAAAAATGAATCCATTCTGTACCCTCCTCATTCTCGTTTATTATCCGTTCCGCTTTGTGGAAGGCGTAATCTATATAAGTGTGTAGAAATAGGTGTTCTCAATGTATCTATGATACCATGTAATTCATTATTTTTAACCTAATTTTTTTGAATTTTTCCAGTATTATTCCCGTTTTTCCAAACAAAAAAGTGGCTCAACAACTCATAGTATGTTTGATAAGCCACTTTTATCCAATCGTACTTTTACTATATATTTAAAAAAAAGTCCCTGCTTTGGATTGTACTACTTCACCTACTGTAATCGTTTGATCTAACCATTCTTTCACCTCTTTTCTATAGGTCTCTACAAAATACCTTTCAGAAGGGAAGGTATGCAATACTTCCGAAACATATTGCGAATACAAGTAAGGAACACTTATCATCCCTTTCAACTGTGCCATAAAAATAGGAAAAGGAAGCTTTCGAAATTTCCGTTGTTCAATTCCACTTTGAATAATCGTATAAAAATAATATTTTTCACGAATAAAATACGTCGTCATAATTTCACGAATAAGTATGCTATCAAGTGAAATTTCTCGATAAAAAAAACGAGACAGATGACGATTATCTGATTGATATTGTAAAATGTTATCTACGATTACGAATAAAGTTTCCTTAGGGGATAATGTAGACAACCTTTCGAACCCAGCTTCTAACACACGAATATAATTTTCCAGAAAATTAGTGACCAAAAACTCGCGCAATCCTTGTTTTCCTGAGAAATAATACGAAATATTTGCTGCGTTCACATCAGCTTTCCTAGCAATATCTCGAACAGAAGTACCATCAAACCCTTGTGTATTAAATAAAAATACTGCAGCATCAATGATTTTTTGTTTGGTTGAGGTCACATTTTTCACCCTTTCAAAGAGGCTCTTATTACTAATTTCTTGACATTTCTCAGAAATCCCTTTAGTTTTCTATCGACAAAGATAGGTCTGATTCTACAATAATAAGGAGGAAGTTCATGTTTACATCACAAGGATATAAAGGGACACGTGAGAAAAATTACGAGCTAGTCATTGATCAATTAAAGGCACTTATTCAGGATGAAAAAAATGTCATTGCAAATATGGCAAATGCTTCTGCATTGTTGAATCAATTTCTAGAACATATTAACTGGGTCGGCTTTTATATGTTAGAAGAGCAAGAGCTTGTTCTCGGACCTTTTCAAGGATTACCTGCCTGCATTCGAATTCCACTCGGAAGAGGGGTCTGCGGAGCAGCAGCCCAATCAAAAGAAACACTTGTTGTAAATGATGTACACCAATTTCCTGGTCATATTGCTTGCGACGCTGCGTCTAACTCTGAAATCGTAGTCCCGATGATTAAAAACGGGAAAGTTATAGGTGTACTTGACATCGATAGCCCGGACCTAGCACGATTCGATGAGATCGATCAATATTACTTAGAATTATTCGTTGATGCACTCATGTGCCAAATGTAAAAGTTAAAAGTAATTTATATTTTCTTGACCTAACATGTATAAAAAGTTATAATAGCATTTGTGTAAAATATGCAGCCTATGAGAATGAGTTTATGTTTGTATTTTGTTCCTCATACCGAGGTGTATCGAGTAACTCCTTGCTGCTGGAGCGAGGATACATGAAAACAAAATACTCATAAAAAAACAACTCACGTCTGTTTTTATTTTACAAAAATAAAAACACAAGGAGGAGTCATCATGGCTCGTTATACTGGTCCATCTTGGAAACTTTCTCGCCGTCTTGGTATTTCCCTAAACGGTACAGGAAAAGAATTAGAAAAACGCCCTTACGCACCTGGACAACACGGTCCTAACCAACGTAAGAAATTATCTGAATACGGTCTTCAACTTCAAGAAAAACAAAAGCTTCGCCACATGTACGGAGTAAATGAACGTCAATTCCGTAACACATTTGATATCGCTGGTAAACTTAGCGGTAAACACGGTGAAAACTTCATGATTCTTCTTGAAACTCGTCTTGATAACCTAGTTTATCGTTTAGGTCTTGCTCGCACTCGTCGTGCTGCTCGCCAATTGGTAAACCACGGTCACATTCTTGTTGATGGCAGCCGCTTAGATATTCCATCTTACCGCGTAAAACCAGGTCAAACAATTAGTGTTCGTGAAAAATCTCTAAACCTTACTGTTGTTAAAGAATCTCTTGAAATTAACAACTTCGTACCTGAATACTTAGACTTCAATGCTGAAGCATTATCAGGCACATTCACTCGTCTTCCTGAACGTTCTGAATTACCTGCTGAAATTAACGAATCTCTAATCGTAGAATTCTATTCTCGTTAATAGCAAAAAAGAGCTAATCAATCGATTAGCTCTTTTTTTATACCCCAAGAAAATTTGTACATAAAGCGAAGGTGCTGAAAATTTCTTCAGCTCCTTCCCTTTTGTATAAAAAAACCGCACTATTCTTACGCTTCGTATTGAATTAAGAAATATTTTTTCTTTCCTCGGCGAATAATCGTAAATTGTCCTTCAATACGGTCTATCTTAGTTAACACGCGATCTAAATCTTGAACGCGTTCACCGTTAACATAAATGGCACCGTTCGTAATATCTTCACGCGCTTGCCGTTTCGACGGAGAAATTTTGCTTGTTACAAGCAAATCAAGAAGCGCAACGTCTTCATCCTCAGCTGAAAAAGAAGGAACATCCTTAAATCCTTGCTTAATTTCTTCTGCTGACAAATCCGCTACCGATCCACTAAATAGCGCTTGCGAAATACGAATTGCTTGCTGCAATGCTTCTTCACCATGTACAAGCTTTGTAACTTCTTCCGCTAGCGCTTTTTGAGCTGCACGTTTTTCAGGTGCTTCTTCGGTTTGTTTTTCTAACTCATTAATTTCATCATGAGATAAGAACGTAAAGATTTTTAAATACTTTACTGCATCGCGGTCATCGGTATTGATCCAAAATTGGTAGAACTCATATGGAGATGTCTTCGCTGCATCAAGCCAGATAGCGCCGCCCTCTGTTTTACCAAATTTCGTCCCATCTGCCTTTGTTACTAACGGAACCGTTAAACCATAGGCCTTTGCATTTTCTTCCGATTTACGAATCAATTCTAGTCCAGCTGTAATATTGCCCCATTGGTCACTTCCACCTACTTGAAGTTTACAACCGTATGTTTGATATAAATTTAAAAAGTCGTAAGATTGTAAAATCATATAGCTAAACTCCGTAAAGGAAATACCTGCTTCAAGACGGGTTGCAACTGAATCCTTCGCGAGCATATAGTTTAAACCAAAGTTTTTTCCAATATCACGTAAAAAAGTAATGACATCTAGTGAACCAATCCAATCATAGTTGTTTGCAAGAATAGCTGGATTCGGATTTACTTTTTCATCGAATTCAAGAAAGCGGGAAAGCTGTTCTTTAATACGAGAACTAAACATTGCAACCGTTTCCTTTTCATTCAATGTTCGTTCTGCCTTTTTTCCACTTGGGTCGCCGATTAATCCCGTTCCCCCTCCAACAAGTGCAATTGGCTGATGACCAGCTTGCTGAAAACGACGCAAGATTAATATCGGTAGTAAATGTCCAATATGAAGGCTATCTGCAGTAGGATCAAATCCGCAATATAATTTCACGATTTCTTTTGAAAGTAGTTCACGTAATCCTTCTTCATCTGTTTGTTGATTAATTAACCCTCGAAATTGTAAGTCTTCTAAAATGTCCATATGTTTCACCCCTTCGAAAAAATAAAAAAATCGTCCCCTAAAAAAGGGACGATGGAATGCTCGCGGTACCACCCTAGTTGTGAATCGTATTCACCACTTCATTTTGCTAACGGCTCATCACCGTCTTTCCCCTTTCAAGCAACTGCTCAATCGAAAAAAGATGCTCCAGGTTGTATTTCACGATCAAATATGTACTGATTTCCACCAACCATCAGCTCTCTATAAACAGTGAAGTGATCATTACTAAAGCCTTTCCAAGCTCAACGTATTCATATAATATTCTTTATAACATTAATATACTCCCCATGTCAATGCCATCGAGTTAGGAGAAAGCGTCTTATTCATACTAAAATAGTGAGGAAGAAATAAAATGGTTATGTAAGAAGAGGATGCCTATTAGATTGTCCATAATGGAATATCATCACAATATCTTTATTTGACGTACAGTCTAAGGTAAGAACTCTGGGCTAAGATATGTCCATTCATTCTTTTTCACGAATCTCTCCGATAAAACGCGAACTTTGTTCGTCCTTTTCAAGCCATTCAGTAAATTCCCGTAAAAATTCTTCTGGGCTTAAATGCGTATAAACGGTTCCTTCGATTTTAATTTCAGTTCGTTTGGAAGGAGCTGCTCGATTTATAGCAATTTTTTTCATAATTTTTTCATACTTATCCATTGTTTCAACTAATGATTCTTTATCTTCGCCTCTCATACTATTCCCTCCCTTTTCTTTCATTCTATCAAATGTAGAAGCAGAAATTACGAAAATTGCACAACAAATGATATTCTTTTTACTAATTTCGAAAAAAAAAGGCTTGAACGATTCGTTCAAGCCTTTTCACCATCTTATTCTTAATCTTCTAATGTGGATAAATCTCCTGTTGGTAGGTTCAATTCCCAAGATTTTAATACGCGGCGCATGATTTTACCACTTCTCGTTTTTGGAAGCTTATCACGAAATTCAATTTGACGCGGCGCTGCATGAGCAGCTAACCCTTTCTTTACAAACTGACGAATATCTTCCTTTAATTCATCAGACGGTGTATACCCATCTCGAAGTGCAATAAATGCTTTAATAATTTCCCCACGAACAGGGTCAGGAATTCCGATGACTCCAGCTTCTGCTACAGCTGGATGTTCGATTATTTTACTTTCTACTTCAAATGGACCTACGCGTTCACCTGCAGTCATAATCACATCATCAATGCGTCCTTGGAACCAATAATATCCATCTTCATCCATAAACGCAGAATCACCTGATACATACCATCCATTTGGCATAAAGTAGGATTCATATTTAGCTTGATTGTTCCAAATGGTCTTCATCATCGATGGCCAACCTTGCTTAATAGCAAGATTCCCCATTGTATTAGGAGGAACTTCCTTTCCCTCGTTATCGACAATTGCAGCCTCCACACCAGGAATTGGTTTCCCCATCGAACCAGGACGAATATCCATACATGGATAGTTACAAATTACTTGCGCACCTGTTTCTGTCATCCACCATGTGTCATGAATTCGCTTTTGGAATACGTTCATTCCCCAGCGAACTACTTCTGGATTTAAAGGTTCCCCTACACTTAACACATGACGAAGCTTAGACAAATCGTACTGTTTTATAATATCCTGTCCCGCACCCATTAGCATGCGGAAGGCAGTTGGCGCACTATACCATACAGTTACACCATATTCCTGTAATGTTTTATACCATGTATCAGGGCTGAATCGTCCGCCTAAAATAACATTGGATGTACCTGTTAGCCAAGGTGCAAATATACCGTAAGATGTCCCTGTAACCCAGCCTGGATCAGCTGTACACCAATATATATCATTTTCCTTCAAATCAAGTACCCATTTCGCTGTTTGATAATGTTGCAACATTGCATTCTGAACATGCAACACACCTTTTGGCTTTCCAGTCGATCCAGAAGTATAATGAAGAATCAATCCATCTTCTCGGTCTAGCCATTGTATTTCAAGCTCAGAGGATGCACGTTCAAAAAGTGGGAGAAATGCTACGATTTTTTCACTTTCTTCTATTGGTTCACCGACTAAGAAAATGGTTTGTAAATTTGGTAATTCTTTTATGGGAACGCGCGAGAGAAGTTCGGGGGTTGTAATAAGTACTTTTGCTTCACTGTCTAGCAAACGATCACGGACAGCCCCTTCCATAAAGGCTTCGAATAAGGGCCCGACAATTGCTCCTAGCTTTAATGCACCAAGAAGTGTAAAGTATAGTTCTGGAGAACGAGGCATGAAAATAAACACACGGTCACCCTTGCTAACATCTCCAGATTCCTTCAACACATTTCCAGCCTTATTTGATAAATCCATCATTTCTGCAAACGTATAAGTTTCCTTTCGAGACCCATCTTGATAATACAATGCAATTTTATCTTTTAAATGTGACTTTGCATGCTTATCAATTGCTTCATAAGCCATATTCACTCGTCCCGTTTCATACCAGGAGAACTGTTTCTCTACCTCTTTCCAATCAAACGTTTGATACATCTCTTCGTAGTTTTCCAGGTTATTATTTGTACTTACAACGGGAAGCGCTTCCAATTTCATTGTAATCTTCTCCCTCCTTATATATAACTCTACACCTTATTATACTTCACTATTTATAATTTTCAGTAACTTTTCATATATTTTTGCAAATTTTTAGAAGCGTTTTCATTCACAGTACGCAAAATATAAGCTACTATTGAGGTAAGATTGAGAAATCCCGATTGAGGTGGTGAAACGATTTGATTCATAACAAGGTTTATCATTCCAGGACACTCCATACCCCGAAAGGAACTCTCATCATAGAAGGGCCTGTGCCTACACAAGAGCTAGAAACATATGAGTTTCATAAGAATTTGGTAGCATTTCGACCTCCAGATCAACAACAAGAAGCAATTATCGAAATATCTAAACTTCCAGAAGCACGTCTCATTATTGCACGCTTTGAACAAACAATTATAGGCTATACAACGTATCTATACCCAGATCCGCTAGAACGATGGTCAGAAGGAAATATGGAAAATTTAATTGAACTAGGAGCAATTGAAGTAATACCAGAATTTCGAGGCTGTTCTGTTGGGAAAACAATGCTTCAAATTTCTATGCTAGACGATAATATGGAAGACTATATTATTATAACAACTGAGTATTATTGGCATTGGGATTTACAAGGATCGGGTTTAAATGTATGGGAGTACCGAAAAATCATGGAAAAGATGATGAGTGCTGGTGATTTAATTTGGATGGCAACAGATGATCCTGAAATTTGCTCCCATCCTGCGAACTGTCTAATGGTTCGGATTGGGAAACGTGTAGACCAAGACTCCATTAGCGCATTTGATAGAATTCGCTTTCAGAATCGCTTTATGTATTAATGAGGAGGTAACCAAATGATTGTTGAAGAAATTATGAATCGTAACACAACTGCATTGTCGCCAAAAGACACAATTGAAACGGCACTTAGAACACTAGCTGAAAAAGGTATTCGTCACATCCCTATCGTGAATAACGAGCACGAAGTAGTTGGGATTATTTCAGATCGTGACGTTCGGGATGCTTGTCCTTCAATTCTCGACAAGCCTGTTTCAATGGATTCACTTCAACAGCCTATTGAGCGGGTTATGACAAAGTATGTCATTACCTGTCATCCTCTTGATTTTGTCGAGGAAATTGCAACGATATTTTATGATAATAAAATCGGCTGCCTTCCTGTTACAAAAGAAGGAAAGCTCGTTGGTATCATTACTGAAACAAACGTACTGCATACACTTGTTAAATTAACAGGGGCCTATCAACCCGGCTCACAAATTGAAGTACGAGTATCCAATGAACCTGGCGTCTTAAGTAAAGTTGTAGCCATTTTTGCTAAAGAAGGAATCAATATAATTACAATCCTTGTCTATCCAGACAAAGATGAACATAAGGTCTTAGTATTTCGAATTCAAACGATGAATCCCCTTAGAATTATTCAAGTCATTCGAGAAGCAGGCTATGAAGTACTGTGGCCAAGTGTAGCAGGTATTTCCTAATGGACTCTGTATTTATTTATACAGAGAAGTTTCAAGGTTATCGCTTTAACCGGGAGCATCCCTTCAACCAGCTACGCGTAAAACTTGTGTTTGATTTATTAACTAAAGGGGGATTCATTAGTGAATCACAAATTCGTCCACCGCGTATCGCTACGGATGAAGAAATTGCACTCATTCACGATGAAAAATATATTGACGCAGTTAAGCGAGCTGGGGAAGGAAAACTGGGAGAGCAAGAAGGAATGCAGTACAGTATCGGTACAGAAGATACACCTGTATTTAAACATATGCATGAAGCAAGTGCACTTCTTGTCGGAGGTACATTAACAGCGGTAGATTATGTACTTGAGGGAAAGGCAACCCATGCGCTCAATTTAGGGGGCGGCTTGCATCATGGCTTTAAAGGAAAAGCTTCTGGTTTTTGTATTTACAATGATAGCGCCATCGCTATCAAATATATTCAGAAGAAATACGGACTGCGCGTTCTGTATGTAGATACAGATGCACATCATGGAGATGGTGTGCAATGGTCCTTCTATGACGATCCTAACGTATGTACCCTTTCCTTACACGAAACAGGACGTTATTTATTTCCCGGTACAGGTGCTGTCAACGAACGAGGACAGGGTGCAGGCTACGGCTATTCATTTAACATTCCATTGGATGCGTTTACAGAGGATGAATCCTTTTTATATGCCTATCGGAATATGTTACGAGAAGTTGCTGCCTATTTTAAACCTGATGTGATTGTAACGCAAAATGGAGCGGATGCACATTACTATGATCCACTTACACATCTTTGCTCTACAATCGACATTTATAAAGAAATCCCTAAAATTGCACACGAAATTGCCCATGAGTTTTGTGACGGTCGCTGGATTGCAGTAGGCGGAGGCGGTTATGATATTTGGCGTGTCGTCCCAAGAGCCTGGTCTCTCGTATGGCTCGAAATGAACAACATCCGTAATCTAACCGGAACCCTTCCAAACGAATGGATAGAAGAATGGAAGGACAAATCGGGCCTCCCCCTCTCAACCACATGGGAAGATCCAAAAGATATGTACACACCCATACCAAGAAAAAAAGAAATTGAAGAAAAAAACTACCTAACCGTAGCAAAATCACTATCCATAATAAGAAACAACATGAAAACCTCGGTGTATTAACGAAAAGCGGAATCGGCTTGTTCAGCCACGTAGGACGGAAGGTTCCTCACACAAAAAGGCGCTTTTTGCCTTTATGTGTGAGGGTTCTCCGGCCGGAGGGGCTAGCCGATGTAGCTAGATCACACAAAAAGCTTTTTCGGCTGTTCAGCTCCATAGGGCAGAAGTTCTCCGCACAAAAAGGCGCTTTTTGCCTTTATGTGCGGAGGTTTTCTGACCGGAGGAGCTAGCCGAAAAAGCTGGATTACCCGAAAAGCGGAATCGGCTTACTCAGGGCAGAAGTTCTCATAAAAAAAGGAAGCCTCAATAAGGCTTCCTTTTTTTACGTACAATTTATTTCTTTCACAATATTGTTATTTTGTTGTTTTACGGAATTGAATACGATGTGGAAGGATAACGGTATGATCCTCTACCATTTCCTTATTCATAAACTTCGTTAACAATCTCATAGATACCGCACCAATATCGTACATAGGCTGTACAACAGTCGTAAGCTGCGGACGTACCATAGTTGCTAAACGAGTATTATCAAATCCGATTACTTCCACTTCTTCTGGAATACGAATACCATTGTCCTGCGCGCCGTGAATTACACCTAGAGCCATTTCATCTGAAGAAACGAAAATTGCAGTCGGTTTTTGATTATTTTCCCATAGTTTTTCAAATGCTTCCATGCCTGAATCATAGGTGAAATCTCCTTCAATGACTAAGTCAGGATTATAGAGTACCCCATTTTTTTGAAGCGCATGTTTATAACCGTCTAATTTTTTATTTTCAGCTTTTGCATGATCCACAGAACCAGAGACGAACGCAACATTTTGATGTCCTTTTTCTAATAAATAAGATACGGCATCATAGGCTGCTTGTTCATAATCTATATTAACGGACGGAATAGCACCTTGTTCATCGAAAGAAGATGCTAACACAATAGGAACAGGTGACTTTTCAAACTCTTTCACATGTTCTTCAGTAATATTTTCACTCATAAACACAATACCATCTACTTGTTTGCCAAGCATAGTATTCAATAAATGCATTTCTTTTTCCTTATTTTGATCAGAGTTACTTAAAATAATATTATATTTATACATAGTTGCAATGTCTTCAATTCCCCGTGCAAGCTCCGCATAGAAAATACTTGAAATATCAGGAATAATAACACCGACAGTCGTCGTTTTTTTACTGGCAAGTCCTCGCGCCACTGCATTTGGACGATAACCTAGTTGTTCAATCGCCTCTAGTACTTTCTTTCTAGTTGTTGGCTTTACATTTGGATTTCCGTTCACTACACGGGAAACGGTTGCCATGGAAACATTGGCTTCACGTGCTACATCATATATTGTTATATTCATGGTTTGTTCGCTCCTTTTGTTTATTCTAAAATTATGTATAAAATATGTATATATAGAAAAAACCATCAAGTGGATGAAGATGTCATTAAATATTACATGCCTTCTTTATCATACGATACAAATGTGTATTCAGACAATATGTTCCCACTAAAGTATGAAAAAAATTCTTTCTTTTCCATCTGTATAATAAAATTGCCTAGCTTTCCAAGCTATCTTTTCTCCGTTATATTGAATGGAAGACTCAGATTTTTCTTGCTCTTTACAATGAGCTTATCCTCCCCCTTCAAAAACTAGAATGCAGACAATGGAAGCCGGGCAATTTTATATTTATAAAGCACATCATCGCGCCTATAAAGAAGTACTATTGTAAAAACGTTTTCAATTCATTCATAAATTCATGAAACTGCGGTATGCTCATCTGCTGTTCAGAATCAGAAAGTGCAACTGCAGGATCAGGATGCACTTCGGCCATTACAGCATCTGCCCCAATAGCAATAGCTGCTTTTGCAGCTGGAAGTAACAAATCACGACGTCCTGTTGAGTGTGTCACATCCACAACGACCGGCAAATGGGTTTCCTTTTTTAAAATAGGTACGGCAGATATGTCAAGTGTATTGCGCGTTGCTTTTTCATACGTGCGAATACCTCTCTCACACAATATGATTTGGTCATTTCCCTGCGCCATAATGTATTCCGCTGCATAAATAAACTCTTCAATGGTGGCAGCAATCCCTCTCTTTAGCAGAACTGGTTTCTTTACAGCACCTGCAGCCTTTAACAGCTCAAAATTTTGCATATTACGAGCTCCTATTTGAATTACATCTACATAATTAAGCGCCATTTCAATATCCTTGGGATTTAAAATTTCACTAACTATCGCCATATCGAATTCGTCAGCTACTTGGCGAAGTATATGTAATCCTTCCTCACCTAGCCCCTGAAAGTCATACGGCGACGTTCTTGGCTTATAAGCCCCACCGCGCATTACGTGTAATCCTTGCTCTTTCATTGCTTGTGCAACGAGCTTTACTTGCTCATAGCTTTCAACTGCACATGGTCCCATGATAAAGTGCATCGCACCATCGCCAATTTTTTCTCCCTTAATATCCACTACCGTATCTTCTGGCTTCTTTTTACGAGAAACAAGGAGTGCTTTCCGATTGTCATCTTCCTGTAATTCCAAACCAGTTTTAAAAATGGTTTTAAAAATATGCTGCAAAGTTGAAGTTTCAAAAGGCCCTTTGTTGTGCTCTGCTACTAAATCAAGCATCACGCGTTCCCGAAGCGGGTCAAATCGTTTTACGCCTTGTACTTCTTTTAATTTTCCAATTTCTTGAACAAGATTACCTCGTTTATTTAATAATTTTAAAATTTCCAAGTTTACTTCATCAATTTGATTACGGAGTGTTTCTAAATTGTTAGATGCCATAAAAAGCCCTCCCTTACTTGGATAGATTGTTTTCCCATTTTAATCATCTAATCGTATCGAATTATCCAATATGCTCCTGCATGGATTTCTTGGTAATATTCCAGTGCGATTCGCTCCAAACTACCTTGCCATCCTTAAGAAATAATACTTGCGGAGATTCATGACGAATGCCAAATTGTTCCGCAATTTGATTGGATAACGGTCTTGCTTCTTGAATATACAAATAATAGGCGGGAATCGTTTGTTGTTCTTCCATATATGCTTGAAACTGCTCAAATGCACCCTTGCTAATCGGACATGTCAAACTGTGCTTGAAAACAATACATGAAGGCAATGCCGCAATTTCACCTAATTGTTCTTCTACTTGTAGTGGAATCAATTTATTCACCCTTTGCTCGAATTCTTAATTTTCCTTCACGCTTCTCGTTCTTTTCTTTTTTGTTACTCCGAAAATGTTCATATACTTTCATAGCAGCTGTACCCCATTGCATAGCTTGTACAACCTTATCACTATTATGCTCTGCTTGGTTCGATACTGCTGATGTAATGGTACGTACTTTTTCGTTTAATACCGCTATCGTCGTACCGACTCCTTCAACAGATTCTACAACTTTTTGAATGGATTGTGATTTTTTCGAAATATCCTCAGCTAGTTCATTTGTTTTATGTAATAATTGCTCCGTTTCATGAGTTATCCCTTGTAATTGTTTTTCTAATGAAGCCGTTGTAGTTGCTACATTCTCCAATGTTTTTCGCAATGACACGAGCGTACCGCTAATATATACTACTAATATTGCAAAGGCAATGGCTATGATTGCGACGCTAACGTACAGCAAGATTTGCATATGGTTCACTCCTTCAAGCTCATTTTGTTATTATTATACAACGTAACGAGTTGGTATACTAATACAACCTTATCATTCCTACACAATCATCATTCTTCCTTACCCTCTGAGTAAACAAATGGGCATATTTGGGTTACAATAGATAGGAAATGTAAAAGGAGGGTACCTACCATGAAAGATCCGCGTATAGAAAAATTAGCTTACAATTTAATTAATTACTCTGTAAAGCTACAAAAAGGCGAAAAAGTATTAATTGAAAACTTTGGTCTGCAAAAAGAATTAGTAACTGCTCTTGTCAAGGAAGCCTATAAGGCAGGTGGTTTCCCATTTGTATCCATAAAGGATCATCAAGTGGACCGTGCACTACTTTTTGGTGCAACTGAAGAACATTTTGAGCAAATTGCAGCCTTCGAAGCAAATGTTATGAAAGAAATGAATGCTTACATAGGGCTTCGATCTGGTGACAATATTAACGAGCAAGCAGACGTCCCAAGTGAGAAGATGCAAATTCAAGGCAAAACAGTTGGTCAAAAGGTTCACCGCGAAATTCGTGTTCCAAAAACAAAATGGGTAGTTCTTCGTTATCCAACATCATCAATGGCACAACTTGCTAAAATGAGCACAGAAGCATTCGAAGATTTCTACTTTAATGTGTGCAACCTCGACTATAGCAAAATGAATGATGCAATGGATAGTCTACAAGCACTGATGAACAATACAGACAAGGTCCATATTACAGGACCAGGAACAGATTTAACGTTCTCCATTAAAGACATTCCTGCGATTAAGTGTGCAGGAGAAGCAAACATTCCGGATGGCGAAGTGTATACGGCGCCGGTTAAAAATTCCGTGAATGGTACGGTTTCCTACAATACGCCGTCCCCTTACAATGGCTTCCTGTATGAAAATGTAAAGCTCACCTTTAAAGATGGAAAAATTGTAGAAGCTACTGCGAACAATACAGAACGTATCAATCAAGTATTTGACACGGATGAAGGCGCTCGCTATGTTGGGGAATTTGCAATTGGTGTCAATCCATATATTTTACATCCAATGGGAGATATTCTATTTGACGAAAAAATTCAAGGCAGCTTCCACTTCACACCTGGCCAAGCTTATGATGAAGCATACAATGGCAATAACTCTAACATTCACTGGGATTTAGTATGTATACAGCGTCCAGATTATAATGGTGGAGAAATTTATTTCGATGACGTTCTCATTCGCAAAGATGGACGGTTTGTATTGCCTGAACTAGAAGCATTAAATCCAGAGAACTTACAATAAGAGCTTTTTACAATAGAACCCATGAACGACTATAAAATAAGAACAAGGATGCGAATGATTGTCGCATCCTTGTTCTTATTCACATTATACCTAATATAAAATCTTATTTCACTTGAAATCCTTGTTCATAAGCTTTTTCAAACTTTTGTATATCTCCTGCGCCCATAAAAATCAAAACTGCATTCTCATGTTGCTTTAGAACTTCTGTATTCGTAAGTGCAATCGTCTTCGATCCATCAATTCTTCCTTGTAAGTCTTGGATTGACAATTCGCCTTGATTTTCTCTTGCTGAACCGAAAATGTCACATAAGTATACTTGATCTGCCTTTTGCAGACTTTCAGCAAATTCCGTTAGAAATTTCTTTGTACGTGAAAATGTATGAGGTTGAAAGATTGCTACAATTTCACGATCCGGAAATTTTTGACGTGCAGCTTCAATAGTTGCTGTAATTTCTGTCGGATGATGTGCATAATCATCAATAATAATTTGATTTCCCATCGTTTTCTGACTAAAACGACGCTTTACACCTTCAAATGTTTCAAGGCGTTGTTTTACAATTTCAACATCAATTTCTTCATAATGACAAAGAGCAATGACAGCAAGCGCATTTAATACGCTGTGGTTTCCATAGCCATTGATGCGAAATGTTCCATAAAATGTATTGCGAACAAATACATCAAATGTGCATCCGTCTGTAAGACGTTTTACATTGCGAGCTTGAAAATCATTATCTTCACCAAAGCCATAGAAAATCACAGGTACCTTAGCTTGAATTTTTTGTAATTGTTCATCATCGCCACAAGCAATAATACCCTTGTTCACTTGCAATGCCATTTTTTGAAATGCACTAAATACATCATGAATATCTTTAAAATAGTCAGGATGATCAAAGTCAATATTCGTCATAATTGCATAGTCAGGATGATAGGATAAAAAGTGTCTGCGGTATTCGCATGCTTCAAACACGAAAAATTTACTATCTTCCACACCATTTCCTGTTCCATCACCTATTAAATATGAGGTTGGATATGCGCCGCGCATAACATGAGATAATAAACCTGTTGTTGATGTTTTCCCATGTGCGCCTGAAACAGCAATGCTTGTATAGTTGTTCATTAGGTCACCTAAAAAATGGTGATAACGGTGTATGGGCAAGTTTAGTTTTTTTGCTTCTTCAATTTCTTCATGAGTATCCGGAAATGCGTTTCCAGCAATAATCACTTGTCCCTCTTGAATATTATTTCTGTTAAACGGAAGAATCGGAATTCCACGCTTTTCCAATTCTGCTTGCGTAAAAAATGTTTTTTCTACATCCGAGCCTTGCACGGTATGCTTCATATCATGCAGGATTTGAGCAAGAGCACTCATTCCAGTGCCTTTAATCCCTACAAAATGGTAAACTGTCATTTTAAAGAACCTCCAACATCTGTAACTAATCCAATGACCTACCTAAGACAGTATATGATAACGTTGTTAATTTGGTAATATCTCTATCTCGTAATTGTTCAAACCGTAAAATGATTATTCTACATATTCAATCACAATAAGACTATTATAACAAAAAACAGTTTATTGTACGAGAGAAGAAACAAAACAAAAATATCCTTCCATTAGACTAGACATTTCCTTCCCTTCATTCAAGCCTGAATGAAGAAAACATTATTTTTTTATTTCAAATAAGTTTACTTGTTCTAAACGAGGATTTGGTCGATATTTTCGTCCTGCCTTAGCAACAGGCATGCCATCTAATTCGACATTATCGCCTGTAAAACTAATGTTAACTTTTAATAGGCTGTTACCTACCCCATACATATCAACCGGGGCTCCTTGTTTTTCAAACTCTCTAATCCGTTTTTGATTAAAACCACCGCTCACAACAATTTTCACATGATTATATCCTTCATCATCCAATGCTTTGCGAAGTGCAAATATGAGAGATGGATTTACACCTCGGGGATCAAAGGTACCAAGAAGTTCTGGGTGACGAATAAAGTGCTGATCAACCATCGTACGTGATGTATCGACGCGAACTCCTTTAAGCAATGGGCCAAACTCTCTGGCAACCTTTAATGCATCAGTAATGACGTCATTATTATAATCAATTAACACGACTAATTCATCTTCGGGAAACTTCGAATGGTAAGCAGAAGATGCTGCAACGACGTCGCCTTGAAACATTTGAATAAGAGCATGTGGCATCGTACCCATTCCTTTTTTACCCCACCATTCACCCATTGCATGCGTAGCTTGTGCAGTCGTGCCACCGATAAATGCTGCATAACCATCTCCGGCTTGCTGTGTAAAGTGATCATCACGATCCCCCATAAAAATAACTGGTTTTTCAATTCCACCATTTCTTGCAGCTTGCACCACATTATACACATTCGTTGCCACAGAAGTTCTTCTAGCTAAAACCCCATCAATAAGCCCCTCCAAATATCCAAAATATTCATATGGTCCTTTAATGGTTAATACCGTCTCAAACGGAGAAATTTTATCCCCATCCTTTAACGATTTCACTTCCAAATCTTCTGGATGATCGGCAAATGTTTGAATCAAAGCAATCACTTCATCTGTTCCGCATAAAACAGCATGTTCTTTTTGAAAGAACTGCATCGTTACAACGGCACCAGGACAAAATTCTTTAATTATCTCACGTGTTTTCAAAAAATATGCTGCTGAAAACCATCCTTCACCCACGCGCTCATCAAACTTGAATGTTTCATTTGTAAGGCGTGGTATTTTCCCTTGTAGCTTCCATTCTATTTCTTTCATGCGCTAAACTCCCTGTTCTACTCTTGGCTTTTTTACCTATTCGTTTTCTTGCATAGCGGATAGATCTTCCTCAGAAATGAGAACATCTCGTGGCTTTGTTCCGCGATTTTCAGAAACAATACCTTGCATTTCCATTTCTTCTATAAGACGAGCAGCTCGGTTATAGCCTATTCGAAATCTTCTTTGCAAGGATGAAGTAGACGCCCCGCCCTGATCCAGAACAAATCTACATGCCTCTAAGAAAAGCTCATCTTCCGTCTCATGCTGCTCTACTTTTGCTAATAGATCATCCTGCTTGAACAAAAACATCGGCTTCATTTGCTTTCGTACATGATATACCGTGCGTTCAATTTCATCATCCGACACATATACTCCTTGCAAACGAATTGGCTTTGAGGTACCGTTCTCTAGAAATAACATATCCCCTCTTCCAAGTAGTTTTTCTGCCCCGCTTACATCAATAATGGTACGAGAATCTACTTGAGATGATACGGTGAAAGCCATCCGAGTTGGAATATTTGCTTTAATTAACCCTGTAATGACATCAACTGATGGACGCTGCGTTGCCACGAGTAAATGAATACCACATGCTCTTGCCTTTTGCGCAATTCTACAAATGGCTTCTTCGACATCTGCTGGGGATACCATCATTAAATCTGCAAGCTCATCTATAACGATAACAATGTAGGGAAGTAATTCGCCCTCATTTGTTTTGTTCACTAAGTCGTTATATCGTGTTAAATCGCGTGCTCCGGCGTGAGCAAATAACTCATACCGATGCTCCATCTCATCTACAGCCCATTTTAAAGCAGCAGTCGCCGCTTTTACATCGGTAATAACTGGGGATACGAGATGTGGCACATCATTGTACGGTGCAAGTTCTACCATTTTGGGATCAATAAGGAGCAGTTTCACTTCATGTGGCAGAGCCTTGTACAAAATGCTAGTCAAAATGGCATTAATACACACACTCTTACCTGATCCGGTCGCTCCAGCAATCAGACCATGCGGCATTTTACGTAAATCAGTTACGATAGGCATTCCAGAAATATCAAGACCTAGTGCTACTGTTAAAGGAGATTCATTTTTAATAAATACAGGGCTTCTTAATATTTCTCGCAAAAAAACCGGCTTACTATGTCTATTCGGAACTTCAATGCCAACAGTGTTTTTGCCAGGAATCGGTGCTTCAATCCGAATATCCCTTGCAGCTAAATTGAGCTTAATATCATCCGATAAATTCGTAATTTTATTAACCTTCACTCCAGGTTCTGGCTGTACTTCAAAGCGTGTTACTGCAGGTCCTTGCGTGACATGAACAACACGAGCACCAATATGAAAGTTTTCAAAAGTTGTATTTAGCAATTGCTCTTGATTACGGAGCCACTCATCATCATTTGTAGGATTCATATTAGGTGTACTTAACAAGCCGAGTGACGGAAATACATACGAAGGATGTGTATCTTCTATCATAACCTCGGACGTTAGCTTCTGCTTATCTTGGCGAAGCATAATAACATTAAACGGAACAGACCGTCTTTTTTCCCGCTTTTGTTCTTCCACTGCTCCCTGTTCGACCTCTACTTTGCCTTCTACAACTTCATGTATCGTCTCTTCCATCGCTTCTTGCTCAGTAACAACTTCGCTTTCTTCAATATTCCACTTTTTCTCTTCGTCTATTTCTTTCACTACTTCACATTGAGTGATTTCATTTACTATCTCAGGTTCTTCGTTTTCAATACTTTGTTCCGTTTCTTTTTCGCTAGTTAGCAGCGACTCATTTTCTTCTGTTTGCCCCATCTGTTCCGGTGTACTATCTACTATATGTTGGGTTTGTAAAACGGAATTTATAACAGAGGCTTCGACTATTTCCTCTACCTTAGCCTCTCCTGCACATAATTCCTTCTCAATCTTCTCATTTTCTATTATTTCATCTGCTTCGTAATGTTGTGCCTCGTCCTTCGTCGTATCCCTCTCATCCGTACTTTCTGAAACAAGATAGCCATTCTTCAAGAGCCAAGCATCTACAACAGATAAATGTTCTGCTTCAATCACGAGATCAATATTAGGTTGCTTTTTCAACAAATTCTCATTTGGCCGTTCATATCCAAAAACAGGTGATACAGCTTCTGTAGGCTGAAAGGATTGTCGGTTTCGTCCTATTGTATAAATAGGAGCTTTAGGCGGCTCCAAATCTGAACTTGATTGTGTTAGTTTCGTCTTTCCAGCAGTTCGATCTCGTTTATATGTTACATGCATCGGAGTAATTTCTGGCTTACTGATAGAATTTTGAGTATCCAGACGAGTTATTTGTGACTTTTTTTGCTCAATTTTTTCAGTCTCTGTAGCATTTACAGTAGGTGAATTGAGAAGGTTATCATCTTGAATGAGTGGAAATCGAAACTTACCGTTAGGAAAGGAGGACGACTCGTGCGTTGTTTCCATTTGCACCGTTTGCTCCGTTTCAAGTCTACTCTCATTCTCAGAAATGGATTCCTCTTTATTCAATAGTTTTTTCATCCAACTTAGCATGAACTACCACTCTTTCCCCAAATAGTAACATTCTTTATTGTAACAGTATTCAACAAAATGTGTAGCAAAAATTAATGAACACTTTCATACAACACTAGCAGAAAAAGAATATGGGAAATGGACCGTTACAAAAAATCCTTCCTTACAGAATTTTTTGAAAAACGGCCCATCTTCACTGCTCGATTAAATTCCATTAAAATGTAAAAGGTTTTCCTACTTCATAGCTGTCTTCTAATACGAGTATCCCTTTTTTCTCTGGTGCGTTCGGTAACGCTAGTTCACGTGCAGAACAAATCATTCCAGATGAGGCAACACCGCGAAGCTCTGCGTCCTTAATAACAAGCCCACTTGGCATTACCGCCCCTATTTTTGCAACAACAACCTTTTGACCTGCTTCAACATTAGGCGCCCCGCACACAATTTGAAGCGTTTCATCCCCAACATCGACTTTACATATATTTAACTTATCTGCATTTGGATGATGCTCTTTTTCTTGAACATAACCAACAACAAATTTTGGCGATAAATCAGCTTCTATTTTTTCACCAAATCCATTTTTTTCGAAAACTACATTCAGTTGATGAACTAATTCTTCTGTTACTGTGACATTTCCCGTTTCTGTAACAGTTATGTAAGAAGAAGCATGAAAAAGATTATACCCGAACGTTTTATTACTTTCACGATCAAAGATACGTACCACATCACCTTTTCGTTCGAATGTACGAGAATCTAAAGTACCATCTTGCAAATAGAGAAGTAAAGTATCCCCTACGCCTTCCTTGTTATAAAAAATATTCACTTGTTTCATCCTTTCTTATCTGTACCATCATTCGTGACACGATTTTTTGCCATAATAAAAATAGGTTCTAGCTCCTTATTTTCATAAATAAAGGAGAGTGAGGTAATCGGTACATGACCTTCAGCAAAAAATTGCATTGTCATTTGCGCAATAATATCATAACCGATTTCATTTCGAATATCAGCTATTATTAGTACATCTTGATGAGGAACTGCAACAACCATATCACCGGTTATCTTCTTTTTCATATCTTCTAACAATGAAAGATCCAAAATACGACTTGCATCATACCCATCATTTGCATGGAAAAAGTAAAATATATTTCCTGCAACGGTATCTTCTTTCATCTTTCTAGGGAGTGCCCGAACATGAAATAAAGCAAGTTCTTTTACTTGCTGATGATCTAATTGAAGTTTCTTCGCCAACTTTTCATCGATCAGACGATATGTTTTTTCGGCATCTAGCGCATAGAAAATACGTGTTTCTGCCGTATGATCTGACGTTACAAATGGATTGCCTTCCTCTTGTTGTAATGGAAAAGAAGTCGAGCGAATAACAGGAAGTATGCGCGTATTATCTGTATTTTCGGAATGCATAGCAAGAAGCGCTTCCTTCACATAGTATGCTGCTTCATCTATTGCATTCTCTCCCTGCAACTCCCATTTAGCAAGAATCCCGGGAAGTGAAACGGTAATTCCTTTTTTCGTTTCACGATGCTCTACGCGTAGTTGATCTTTCTTACTATCATATTGAAACTCCCAATCAGTACGTTCCAATCGTTTCATTAATTCTTGCTTCAATTGCTTGCTACTCATCTTCATCTGTATCCCCCCTTTTTTATGTGAATGTAACTACAAAAAGGTAGTCTAATTGGATTACTGTAACGCAGACAAAAACGCTTGAATTTCTTCTTGAGTTTTACGATCTTTACTAACAAAGCGACCTATTTCTTCCCCATTTTCAAATGCAAGGAAGCTTGGAATACCATATACATTATGAGCTTGGCATAAATCAATAAACTCATCACGATCTACATGGTAAAACGTAATATCTTTAAATTTTTCTTCTACTTCTGGCATAAATGGCTCAATAAAGCGACAATCTGAACACCATCCTGCAGAAAATACGAACACAGTTTTTCCTTGTGCTTTCACTTCTTCAAATTGTTCTACACTGGTTAATGTCTTCATTCTTTTTCTCTCCTTTTCTTTTCATACAGTATTTTAAAAATTAGAATTCACTTTGCCCTCATTAAAACGCAGAACCAATCCAGTTGCAACCATTATGACTTATAGTGATATTGACCTGCAAGCAACTTAACAACATGAATAAACATCTCTTCCCGTCCTACATATCCACTCGTAAAAATACCAATGGCACCTTCCTTGCTTCGAATGTCATGTTGAGCAGTATAATCCTCCATCACTTCACTTAATTCTTTCCCTTGTCGCAGTGGCTGTTCAAATTGAGAAGGTAGCTGTATTCTTGCCCCTCCTGCCAGAAACATTTCATCATTTGTCGTAACCAGCGCACCCCAATTACAAAGAAATAGTCCTTGTTCTGTAACATATACGCCTCCCTCAAGTCCGATTGCAACATCAGCATCAGTAGCTGCCAACGCATGCTGAGCACGGTTTATGGCCCCTTTCATCGTCTCCTCATCTGAAAAAGGCTGATTTGATACATCTGACGGTACAGATATAGAGAGTATATCTTCACCAAATACTTGCTTTACTGCGCCTACCTTTGTTGGATTTAATGATCCAATTACCACTTGCATCGCTATATCCCCTTCAAAGCGAAAAGGCCCATAAGGCCTTTTCATGTTAGATTTATCTTATTACACATTACTTTTGATTGTTTCAAGCGTTGTTCGATCCGTTGCCTTCACAAGTTTAATGAGTAATTCCTTTGCTGCAGCATAATCATCAATATGCATAATGGAAGCATGTGTATGAATATACCGTGCACAAATACCGATAACGGATGATGGAACGCCGTTATTACTTAGATGAACACGTCCCGCATCTGTTCCGCCCTGAGAGACAAAATATTGGTAGGGAATATGATTACTTTCAGCCGTATCTAAAATAAATTCACGTAATCCTCTATGTGTAACCATTGTTCGGTCAAAAATTCGTAAGAGTGTACCTTTTCCTAGCTGCCCGAACTGTTGTGTATCCCCACTTGCATCATTTGCCGGACTAGCATCAAGACCGTAAAAAATATCAGGTTGGATCATATTTGCAGCTGTCTGCGCTCCTCGTAGCCCAACTTCTTCTTGTACAGTTGCACCAGAGAAAAGC
>NZ_JBXKMX010000058.1:0-3591 GCF_056992975.1 Ectobacillus sp.
CATAGTCGAAATTGGCGTGCGGGAAATATGTTAGGAAAGGGTCATTCTCTTGATGAGGTATTATCCAGCATGGGCATGGTTGTAGAAGGGGTGCGTACTACAAAAGCTGCATACCAGCTAGCCAAAACAATGAATGTAGAAATGCCGATTACATCCGAATTATATGAGGTATTATTCCATAATAAAGATGTAAAGGAAGCGGTTCATTCCTTAATGGGACGTGTTCGTAAGCATGAAATGGAAGCTGTACCAAATCTTTCACAGCGGAACCATTAATACGATATTTTAAAGAAGAGGGGATTAACTAAATTCTCCTCTTTTTTGCTTTATCCAAAAAAATGGTCGTGAAAGTTGTACATTAAGATGACATTCACCCAATATTCCTTCTTGCATATGATAAAGGGAAGATATGAAGAGAGGGTGGAAATAATGAGCTCCAATAATTTATTTGATAATGTAGAGAAGAAAGCAAATGTTAACAAAGAGGATATATTCAAACTAGCTGCTTCGGTACAAAACTCGAATTTAAAGGATGAAAAGGTGTTACGGCAGCTCGTACAACAAGTAGGTGCTATTGCAGGACGCAATGTGACAAAAGAAAAAGAAGATCAAATTGTAAAGGCAATTATGAATAATAATATGCCTACAGATTTAAGCTCACTAGGAAATATGTTTAAAAAATAGAGTTGTGGTTTGGGAGTAAGAAACAACAGGATATACAGCCGCATATGATACTACGAACGAAGCAATCCATGAGCTAAATAGGGGATACATGGTCAACCGAAGCGAAGAGCCCCCAGTTCGCTTCGGTTTTAGTTATGGAATAAAATAATAGTTGAAAATAATTGGTAATAAATATAAAATATTCTAATTAAAGAATATGAAAATAGGAAAGAAACTGGGGGGATATGCATGTCGACTTCTCTTTTGAAAATGTGGCTATCGCTAACTTCTATGGGTGGTATGGGCCTTGCAGTTTACCTCATTTTTTTTAGCAGATATAAAGTTCAAAACCAAATATGGAAAAGTATTGCAGCATTTTTCGCTTATTGCATTATGATCCTAGCAGGGTTACTTATGCTACTTGTTTTGTTAAGTGGTCCAACGAATGAATGAATGGAATCTTAGATTCACTCTAACATCTTAAACCAACTAGTGAGCCAAAATTTTTCAGGTGATATGGCATGAACCCTTCTATTTTCGAATACGTTCTAAAAGAAGGGTTTTTGTTTTTCTATGAAATGGGAAAAAACTATTTTGTTTACACTCGTCATAATAAAGTAGGACAAAATCATAGGCATGAATGTCCTGACGAAACCAAAATCACATTCCCAACAACTCTTAGGGGGGGAACATACTTGGAAAAGATTGATGTGTTTAAAGATATTGCTGAACGTACAGGCGGCGATATTTATTTTGGAGTAGTCGGTGCAGTTCGAACAGGAAAATCTACGTTTATTAAAAAGTTTATGGAGCTTGTTGTCATTCCGAATATCGAAAATGAAGGGGATCGTCAACGGGCGCAAGATGAATTGCCGCAAAGTGCTGCTGGAAGAACGATTATGACAACGGAGCCGAAGTTTGTTCCAAATCAAGCTGTTTCTATCCATGTAGAGGATGGACTTGATGTGAACATACGACTGGTTGATTGTGTTGGGTATACTGTGCCGGGTGCGAAAGGGTATGAGGATGAAAATGGGCCTCGTATGATTACTACGCCTTGGTATGACGAACCAATTCCATTTCATGAGGCTGCAGAAATCGGTACAAGAAAAGTAATTCAAGAGCATTCAACGATCGGGGTAGTTGTCACTACAGATGGAACGATTGGTGAAATTCCGCGCCGTGATTATGTGGATGCCGAAGAGCGTGTCGTCAATGAATTAAAAGAAGTTGGGAAACCCTTTATTATGGTTATCAACACTGTACAGCCATATCATCCAGACACGGAGACGCTTCGACAAAGCTTAGTGGAGCAATATGATATTCCCGTTCTTGCTATGAGTGTGGAAGGAATGCGAGAGGGTGATGTTCATAATGTACTTCGCGAAGCTCTTTACGAATTCCCTGTTTTAGAAGTGAATGTGAATCTTCCTAGTTGGGTAATGGTGTTAAATGAAAATCACTGGCTACGTGAAAGCTATCAAGAAGCAGTTCAGGAGACCGTAAAGGATATTAAACGACTGCGCGATGTAGACCGGGTCGTTTGGCAATTTAGTCAATATGAATTTATTGACCGTGCGAGCCTTGCTGGCATCGACATGGGGCAGGGAGTAGCAGAAATTGACTTATATGCACCGGACGAATTATATGATGAAATATTAAAAGAAGTGGTAGGAGTAGAGATTCGCGGAAAGGATCATCTATTAAAGCTGATGCTAGATTTTGCTCATGCTAAAGTAGAGTATGACCAAGTAGCAGATGCACTGAAAATGGTAAAACAAACGGGGTATGGAATCGCAGCACCTGCTTTAGTCGACATGAGCTTGGATGAACCCGAAATCATTCGTCATGGTTCTCGTTTTGGGGTAAAGTTAAAGGCGGTTGCTCCTTCCATTCATATGATCAAAGTCGATGTAGAATCTACGTTTGAACCGATTATTGGGACTGAGAAGCAAAGCGAAGAGCTTGTCCGCTATTTGATGCAGGATTTTGAAGATGATCCGCTTTCTATTTGGAATTCTGACATCTTTGGCAGATCTCTTAGCTCCATCGTTCGTGAAGGGATTCAAGCAAAACTCTCGCTAATGCCTGAAAATGCACGCTACAAATTAAAGGAAACGCTTGAACGTATCATAAATGAGGGATCGGGTGGGCTCATTGCAATTATATTATAGTGAATAAAAGACCTCTTTACGCGAGGTCTTTTTTTTATAACTAATAGGAAATTATTACATAGGGTAGAACTAAGTTGGTAACATTTTCTTTAAAATCATTGAATTATAAGGAAGAATCGTATAATATAAGCGTTGATAACGATTTATCTACAGCTTTGTTGTATAGAAATTGTAGAAATTGCCTACAAATGAAGATAAGACTCACTTTATTATGCATATAGTGGTCCCTTTGGGAGGAGGTGAATGGCATGAATAAGACTGATTTAATTAACGCAGTTGCAGAAGCTAGTGAAATTTCTAAGAAAGACGCTACGAAGGCAGTTGAAGCTGTGTTTGATTCTATTTTAGAATCATTGAAAAGCGGAGACAAAGTGCAATTGATCGGATTTGGTAATTTTGAAGTTCGTGAACGTGCTGCTCGCAAAGGACGTAATCCTCAAACGGGGGAAGAAATCGAAATTGCAGCAAGCAAGGTTCCTGCATTTAAACCGGGTAAAGCACTCAAAGATGCTGTACAACAATAAGGTGATTGAATGGGGAATCATGCCCAGTACATATGATTTTCAACGTAGAGATTCCTTTTTTCACCTTTGATACGGTATTGTAAGCTCTTCTATTTCCAATAGAAGAGCTTTTTTCTTTTCAAAGCTGAAATGAAAATGTTTTCATTTTGGATTCAGTTTTTTGCTTTTAAAATCGTTCATATGCTAGAATGTGTTCATACAGTAAAAGGTATGATTTTGGGAGGATAACA
>NZ_JBXKMX010000059.1:0-25454 GCF_056992975.1 Ectobacillus sp.
AAACACGTGCAAACTTCGTAATAAACGCTTCTGCATGGGCTTTTTTACTTCCTGAATTTTGTACAAGTTCAAGAATTTTCATAACTGTCGAGTCATTGTATTCTTTTATAACCTGCAACGTTAGCAATCCATTTTGATTCACAAACCCGCTTAACAGAACACTGCCCTGCATCACTTCACGCGGAATTGATTCTCCTGTAATAGCAGACGTATCAACAAATGATACCCCATCTACTACTTTTCCATCTAAAGGTACTTTTTCGCCTGGACGTACCAGAATAAAATCACCAATCTGCACTTCGGAAGGAGATATTTTCTTCATACAATCCTCTTTTATAATATTTGCATAATCTGGACGAATATCGAGTAAGGAGGCAATCGATTTTCTACTTCTATGAACCGCAAAGCTTTGAAAATACTCCCCTACTTGATAAAAAAGCATGACGGCAACTCCTTCTGGATATTGCCCTATTGCAAAAGCTCCAATTGTTGCAATGGTCATTAAAAAGTTTTCGTCTAACCATTTTCCTCGAACAATATTCTTCACAGCTTTTGTAACAACATCTCCTCCTGTGAGAACGTATGCAAGTAAAAAGAGAACAAACTTGATTGGTGCAGAAAATGAAAAGATAAATGTTATAGTAAAGAGAATAAAACCCATAAGTAATCGATACGGAATAGCCATCGATTCTTCTTTTTGTTCCCTAGCTTTTCGCATAACTTTCACATCTGGTTCAATTTCCGCTACAATCTTTTTTACTCTTGCAAGTGTTTCTTGCTTTCGTTCAATTTCTGTCTGCAGGGATAATGTTTTATCTACAAAATTCATAGAAACGTTTCGGACACCATCTAAATGTGTCACTTTGTCTTCAATTTTAGAGGCGCAGTTAGCGCAGTCCAGACCTTGTAATAATAGTCTCATTTCTTCATATTTTTCCTTCATACGTACGTTTGGTTCTATTGTTTTAACAATGGTTTTTGTTTTATCAATTACCGCATCATCACTTTCAGTCGTTTCGAGCGTTAGCGTTCGGGACATAAAATTAACAGAGCACGAAGAAACACCTGATAATTGTTTTACATTTTCTTCTATTTTTGCAGCGCAATTCGCACAATCTAATCCTTCAAGTAAAAATTCCTGTTTACTCATAGGTATCCCTCTCCCTTTTCGGGTTATCATTTTTCTAATTTTGATGTGTAGTAAATTGGCTGATTTAGCAGTGAAGGTTCCTATTCATTCACATGAATAAACGCCTGATTCGTAATAGCAATTACATGATCATCCGCTAATGAGTAATAGACAACTTTCCCATCTCTTCTATTTTTCACAAGTTTAGCTTGTTTCAATACTCGCAATTGATGGGAAATAGCAGATTGTGTCATCGAAAGCATACACGCTAAATCGCACACGCACATTTCTTCAGCCATTAATGCTGTAAGAATCCGCATTCTCGTATAATCTCCAAGTACTTTAAATAGCTCGGCTACTGCTCTTTGGTTTGTATCGCTTGGCATACTTTGCTTCACCTTATGAATCACATCTTTATGAATGACTGTTTTCAAACATTTTTCTTCTTTTATTTCTGCCATGCAATTCACATCCTAACGTATGAACAATTACTCATATGTTTATATAATATTATTATATGAGTTTGAATTTAATCATGTCAATGCATCACGTTTGTACATAGAAAAAAATATCTCGTTATATCATCTTTCTTCAATTCAGGAATATTCGGACTATTGAGTTTGTACATGATCCGAAAAGGATTAACGCTCTCCTTTTTTACTTCTAATGTACGAACATTATTTTTATATATAAAATATTTTTTTAAAAAAATCATTTAATCTTAATGTTTTTTTAAGAAACATTCGATATGTTATATACATCAAAACAAACTTCATCAAACAGGAGGTCATTACATAATGGCTAAAATGGGAAATAAAATGATTGTACTATGTTCTGCGGCGATTGGAATTATTTATACTTCTGGATATATAGCAACACAATCAGCAGCTTCAACCGAAATTCAAAACGCACTTTCATCGCAAGTACAAAATTCACAAACAACTAATACTGACACGGCAAATCAAACTAGTACAGCTCAATCCACAACTTCAACTAATAATGGATCAGCAGTCCAATCCACAACTTCATCTAGTAGTAAGACGACTGCTGCAGCTAAGACATCAACATACAAAGATGGTACGTATACAGGCATGGGAACAAATAATATTGGCTCTGTAGAGGTTGCCGTTACTATTAAAAACGATAAAATTACAACAGTCGATATTACAAATTGTACAACATCTTATCCTGAATCTTATATTAAAGGGTTACCTCAACAAGTTGTTAGCCGACAAAGTGCTCAAGTTGATGTAGTGAGCGGTGCAACGAAAAGTACGAATGATTTTGAAAAAGCTGTAATGGGTGCCTTACAAAAGGCAAAAAATGCATAATAATTTCGATTATTAGGAGATTGAACAATGAAGGAAACCTATACAAAAACACGGCTTCAAATGGGGACAATTGTAACGATCAAGGTTGTTACTTCCTTAGGTCCGGTATTGGCAGAGCAGAAAATAAACCAAGCTTTCCAAGCCATTTCTGCTGTTGAAACAACATGCAGTCGATTTGATGAACAAAGTGAGTTAAGTAAGCTTTCTTCAACAGTCGAAGAAGCTGTTCATACAAGTGATTTACTTTTTGAAGCAGTTCGATTCTCACTAGAGGTTGCGAAGTTAACAACTGGGCTGTTTGACCCAACAATTGGTCATACGTTAGAAGCTTACGGATTTAATACAAATTATTTAACTGGGGAAACTGTTTCAACACATAATACCCCATCAAATATAAGCTATCTAAACGTATTGCTTGATGAACAAAAACGTACCATTCTGCTTACAAAACCTCTAACTCTTGATTTAGGTGCAATTGCAAAAGGATTAGCAGTTGATTTAGCGGCTAAGGAATTAAGTGAATTCGAAGGATATTACATCGATGCTGGTGGTGATCTTTTCATCGGAGGTACAAATGAACAAGATGAACCTTGGACGATTGGCATTCAAGATCCATTTCACAAAGACAAGACAATTTGCTCTTTACAGCTAAGTAATGCCGCCATTTGCACGTCGGGTAGCTACGAAAGATTGAGTCATGTCCGTCCCAATACACACCATCTCATTAATCCACATTCGGGTGATTCACCACATGACATAGTAAGTTGCACAGTCGTTGCTCCGTTTACAATGCTGGCGGATGCCTTCTCAACAGTAGCCTTTCTGCAGGGTTCAAAGGGAGCCGAACTGCTTGAAGATGTAAATCTTGATGGAATGTGGATTACATCAACAAAAGAAATGATTATGACTAAAGGAATGAAGGAGTATATGTTATGAAACCAAATGATCAAACCTATAAAGAGAATGAAGCCAAACGGAAATATATGAGTACTCCAAACGGGTATGTGGTTATCAACGAAACGAGAGCAAATCGAAGAAAAAAAGATACCAGTTTATCCTTTTTAAAAACACCGAAGCATATAGTTCTCGCTGCATTAGTTATTTTACTCTTGCTTGCACAATTGACATCAGGAGCACATGACGGATTCATCAATACAATCGTCGCTATCGTTACTGCTTCCATTTTAGATATAGGAGCAGCCTTGATTCAAAAACGAAAGATATCCATTCCTGAAGGTGGCATTATAACAGGGATTATTATTGCTGGCGTACTAAGTCCTATGAATAGTTGGGGCATTACAGCACTTACAACGGTAGTAGCCATTCTTTCTAAACATTTACTTCGTTCCAAGAAAAAACCTATTTTTAATCCAGCAACATTCGGGCTCTTTATCATTGGCACTGTATTAGCAAGTCCACAAAGTTGGTGGAGCGGGATGTCACTTTTACCTTGGTGGTGTATCTTGTTCTTGCTCATCACAGGATACTGGGTCACACAAAAGGTAAATAAATTTCCACAAGTGTTCAGTTTTTTAGGCATGTACTTTCTTTTAATCCTAGCACTTGCTTTCATGCAGGTTGGAACGGTTGGCGATTTATTACGCGTTCCTTACATTAATTCAGCACTTTTCTTAGCTTTCTTTATGCTTACTGATCCTCCTACTTCACCAGCGAAAAACAAGGACCAAGTAATGTTTGGAATCCTTACTGCATTATGTAGTGTTGCTGCGTATTTCGTTGTAGGCGGTCTTACCTTCTTATTAGTTGGTCTTCTCGTAGCAAATGGCTGGAAAGCATGGAGAGCGTTGAAACCCATAAAAGAAACGAAACATTCCACAAAACAAAGCCGCGCTGTATCAGCGCATTAATAAATAAAAAAGCAATCAGTCTCCTTTAGCAAGGGGACTAACCGCTCTGTAGAAGCCCGTCTATTTATAGACGGGCTTTGTATCGTGAGCACGTATTGGAAGCTTAACAATTATACTTGTCCCCACATTTTGCTTACTATCTGCTTTTATTTCTCCTTCGTGTGCTTCTACAATCCATTTTGCTATGGACAAACCTAATCCTGTACCTCCTTCAGAGCGATTTCGGCTCTTATCACCGCGATAGAAACGATCAAAAACATGAGGAAGATCACTAGGAGCAATTCCCATTCCCGTATCAGAAATTGTAAGTACTATATACTTTCCTTCTTTTTTCCCTTTTACAGTGACAGTTCCATTTTTCTTATTGTACTTTATGGCATTATCGAAAAGAATAACCAATAATTGGTGAATACGTTCCTTATCCGCAGAAATTTGTAGGTTTTTCTCATTTTCTACAATTAATGTGATTTCTTTCAACTCTGCAATTGGTTCAAATTGTTGCACAATCTGATTCACATACTCATCCAATAAAAATAATTCACGGTCGATTTGAAGCTGATTTGAATCTGAACGTGCAAGAGTTAATAAATCTGCAATTAACTTGTTCATCCGCTTTGTTTCTTGTAGCACTGTATAAATTGCTACACTTTCCTGCTCAATAGTATGCTTAGGATGACGGAACAAAAGCTCTAAATGAGTTTGAATAACTGACAGAGGTGTACGTAATTCATGTGAAGCATCTGCAACGAACTGTGCTTGCTTTTCCCATGAATTTTGAATTGGAATAAGGGATCTTTTTGCAAGAAAAATACCAGCAAACACAAAAAACGCCAGACTTAACAGACCACCTACAATAACTAGCATGAGCAGACGCCCTAAAACATTGGTTTCTGTATCAATATTTAATACTAGCTGAATATATTTTACTGGTATCTTGCTTTGTTCTTTAATTGAAGATATCGGAACTGATAATATTGCATATGTATGCCCATTTATCTTTCGATTGACTACAGATTGATTCGCATATTCCGATGGCTTTAAATCATCTAAATCATTCGGAAAAACAGCCTTTTCTGGGATTGCTTTTATAAATTGATCATTTTCACCCCATAATAGATAAACAATACTCCGTTCTGATTCTCTTTTTTGATCATGTTCACTTATTAATTTATCAATTCCTTCTTGTTGTACTTCCTCGCGCATAGTCGTAAGCTTATCAGTAAGATCTTGCATTACAATATGCTGCATGTAGATATACAGAACGAAGCCAAATGTACAAAACACAAAAAATAACACAATCGTATTTAAAAAAACGAGCCTGTTTTTAGTTTTCTGAAACATCATCACTAATCCCTTTCAGCATGAAACCAATTCCGCGCACTGTGCAAATATAAGAATCTAGCATACAAACACTTAATTTTTTGCGGAGATGGTGAACATACACATCCACAACACCTAACCCTACATCTGATTCTAAACCCCAAATACGATTTAAAATTTGATCACGTGGTAAAATTTGTTCCTTATTTAAAATGAAATATTCGAGAAGTTCATATTCTTTTACGGTTAGGTTTAATTTTATGTCCGCTGCATATCCATCATGTTCCTGCTTATTGAGCCTAAGCGGACCATAGGAGACCTCTCGTTCGTTACTAATCCCTTTTGCCCGTAGTAAAACACGAACCCGTGCTAACAATTCTGGCACAGCAAAGGGTTTAATTACATAATCATCTGCTCCTGCATCCAATCCTTTAACTCGATCCTCCACACTGTCTTTTGCAGTAAGAAGTAAAACCGGTGTTTTTATTCCTTCTGCGCGTATTGTTTTCACAATTGTAATACCACTAACGGAAGGTAACATTATATCAAGAATAATTGCATCATAAATATTTTGTTTTGCTAAATAGAGGCCTTCCTCTCCATCTAAGCAAATATCTACTTCGTAATTTTCTTCATGTAAAACACTCACGATTCCATCAGAAAGTGGCTTATCGTCTTCTACTACTAACAGCTTCATACCCTACCTCCATACTATAAATAACTCTACTTCCATTATAAATCAGCCGTTCTAATTTAGCGAACCTATCTGTAGATGTTTATCTTTCTAATCTGACAAAATAAAATGGGTGTAAAGGACAACTCCATTCTCCTTCTACACCCATAACAATTGAATGATACATATAAGCTCAAAATAGTATTTATTTCTTTTCATATATTAATTTTCCATATATAATTTTATTAGTTCTGTATATTCGATTTGACTTTTTGGTACAAATCATATACTTGTTTCAACTCTGTTAATGTTAAAGTATTTACCCAACGATCGGAAACTTGGTAGATACCCACACCTTCTATTTTATACAATTGAGGAAGGCTTTTGACTACCAATTTATGTTTATAAAATCTCTATACAAGTAAAACCGTAACTATATAGTTTTGATTAACTATTTTGAAGAGTTCTCAATAGATGGTAAGCATCGTTTCCAGCAAGTACGATTAGTTGTTCGAATAGTTCATCTCGAAGTAAATCTAATTCTATTATCTTCTCAGCTATTTGTTTCGATTTATCATCTATATGTTTCATCTGTTATCTTCCTTTCGTGAC
The DNA here is from genome assembly GCF_056992975.1 of Ectobacillus sp. NCBI lineage: Bacteria > Bacillati > Bacillota > Bacilli > Caryophanales > Bacillaceae > Ectobacillus > Ectobacillus sp. The sequence continues at coordinate 6,934 of NZ_JBXKMX010000059.1, forward strand.
ATATATAATATAATGTTTTCCTTTCTCATCTTCTCATGTGTATATTGTATGTGAAACCCCCTTCAAATTCTTCGTTTTTGTCAACAAATCTTACAAACATTTTCCGATATTATGCGAATACCATGTTAGAAAATCTAACAAAGACATCGCAATTCGTAACATTGTTGAGTATAGTAGTAGATAGAAGGAATGGTTGTAGGAGGGGGATTACATTGATAATGAAGGATGATTCCTATAAGTATAAGAAAGTAATAACGATTGGTACTGTTAGTGAAATTACGGGATTAACAGAACGCCAAATTCGGTACTATGAGGAAAGAAAGTTAATTTTTCCTGAGCGAACTAAAAAGGGCACCCGGAAATATTCCTTTCATGATGTGGAACAATTAATGGATATTGTTGAAAAAATGGAAGAAGGTGCTCAAACGTTTGAGATTAGACAAGACATGTTGAAGAAAGAAAAGCAATTAGATGACAAAGCCGTACGTGATAAAATGATACGCGGCCAATTGAACGCAAGATTCGGTATTTCTAAAATGCCCTAATCCACATAAAAAATACTTATAAAAAGCAAAAAAGTAGTACCTTCCTTACTGGTTTAAGAGGGATACTACTTTTTTATTTACGGAATTACACTACGAAATAAGCCTTTATCTCACCATTTCAGATTGCAAATAATGCCACACTAGCAAAGCAGTATGATGCAATGCTTGTTCGTGGGTTCGTTCAAAAGCATGGGATGCATCAATACCTGGTCCAATTAAACCATGGATGACGTCATGACCAGATCGAATCGCTGCAGATGCATCTGATCCGTAATGAGGATAAATATCTACTGCATAGGCAATATTATATTGCTTTGCTAGTTCAATTAAATGCTTACGTAATCCATAATGATAAGGACCACTTGAGTCCTTCGCACAAATAGACACACTGTATTCATCTGTTGTCTGACCATCACCAATAGCACCCATATCAACCGCAAGATATTCAATTGTTTCTAAAGGAACATTGGAATTACCGCCGTAGCCAATTTCTTCATTGTTCGAAATGAGAAAATGAGTAGTATACGGCAATGTAATTTGTTTTTGTACGAGTTGTTTCATCGTATACATTAAAATACCCACACTTGCTTTGTCATCTAAATGTCTGGATTTAATAAATCCCGTATCCGTTACTTCTACTCGTGGATGAAAGGATACAAAATCACCAACTGAGATTCCAATCTTCTTTGTATCCTCTTTCGATTTCACAACAGCATCAACACGTACCTCTATATTCTCTTCATCTCTCTTTACTTCTCCTGCATTACTATAAACATGTACTGATGTTTGATGAATTAAGATCGTACCTGAATAGATTGCGCCATTTGCTGTATGAATACTGCAATATTCACCTTCAGTAGAATTCCAACGATAGCCACCAATCATCGTAAGCTTAAGTCGTCCATCCTCCTTAATTTCTTTAACCATTGCTCCAAGTGTATCTACGTGTGAGGTTAAAAATCTATGTTTCGTATGATCCTCACCTTGCAAAGTAACCAAAAGGGCACCTTTATTCGTACGCTGGCTTGGAATCCCAAGTGATTTCACAAATTGCTCCACATATGTAATGGCCTCTTCTGTATATCCGGATGGACTAGGAATAGAAACAAGATCTTGAATATACGATATAATTTCTTTCTCTTGGATAAAACTACTCATTGAATATCCCCCTTTTTGTCCTGTAGTAATCATATCAATGAAAGCGAAGAAAAACGAGAGATAAGTTACTCTCGTTTTTCTTCAAATCCGCTACTTATCTAGTGTACTCGGTTCAATCCAAGCTTCAATTATCTGTCCCGATGCACTTGTGTCAAATAGAATCGTACCATTACTGTAACGATCTTTATACTTCAATCCAGACGTATCAATATGTGCTACTACATTTTTTTCAGATTTCACATAAAGCATTTCAGTACTCTCTACTTTTTCCAATCCGATAATACGATATGGATGTGATTTTAACTCTTTAAAGATGGATTGTCCTCTTTTTGCACGATTTGAGCTTTCTATTTGATTCGCTTTCATTTTTTTCAAGGCGCCACGCTGCGTTACAAGAAGAAGGGTATCTTCCTCATCTACAGTTAAACCTTTTACTACGTAATCATCATCCTTTAGGGCGATTCCTTTGACTCCACCGGCACGAACCCCAATTGGAGTAACTTCATCCATTCTAAAACGAAGTGCCATAGCATTGTGAGTTACGAATAATATATCACTTGTACCATTTGTTACAACCAGATTTATAATTTCATCATCATCTTTAACATTCATAGCAACTAAAGCACGAGAATAACGCTGTACTTTATATTGTTTTAATTCCGTTCTTTTTACCATTCCGTTTTTCGTAATAAAGCATACATAGCGGTTATCTATATCAAAGTCTTGTACGTGAACTGCTTTAATTATTATTTCATCACGAGCTAAGGTAACAATATTGGCAATATAATTTCCAAGATCTTTCCAACGAATATCTGGTAATTCATGCACAGGCAAATAAATATAATTCCCTTTATTTGTAAACAAAAGAACCGTGTCGGTCGTATGAATATCAAACCGCGCTAACAGTCGGTCGCCTTCCTTCATACCGAAGCCTTTTCCACTAGAGGCATTATAGGATCGCCAACTCGTTCTTTTTACGTATCCTTCCTTCGTTATCGTTACAATTACATCCTCGTGTGGAATCATAACTTCCATATCAATTTTAATATCCTGAATTTCATCTTCCACTACCGTACGACGGTTATCATTATAGGTTTTCTTTACGCGTTTCAAATCGGTTTTAATTACCTGAAGAAGTTTTTTATCACTAGCAAGAATTGACTGTAATTCAAAAATCTGCTCCTGTAGCTCTTTTCCTTCATTTTGTAATGCAGTAATATCGGTATTCGTTAATCGATACAATTGCAAGGATACAATTGCTTCTGCTTGTAATTCAGAAAAAGCAAACTTTTCGATTAAATTATCTTTTGCGTTCCGTTTGTCCTTCGAACTGCGAATCGTTACAATCACTTCATCAAGAATAGATAAAGCTTTCATAAGTCCTTCTACAATGTGTTGACGATCCTCTGCCCGTTTTAGCAGGAACTTGGATCGATTTGTAACAACTTCCTTCTGATGAGAAATATACGCATCTAAAATTTGTGGCAAACTCATAAGCTTTGGACGGCGGTTATGAATCGCAACCATATTAAAACTATAAGTAATTTGTAAATCAGTCGTTTTATAAATGTAGTTTAAAATAGCTTCTGCATTTGCATCCTTTTTCAGTTCAATAACGATACGAAGTCCTGTACGGTCTGTTTCATCACGAACTTCTGCTATGCCTTCCAGTTTTTTATCAATTCGCAAATCATCAATTTTTTTAACAAGATTTGCTTTATTCACTTCATATGGAATTTCAGTAATCACGATTTGCTGCTTTCCCGTTCGTAAGTCTTCAATACTCGTTTTACCACGAATAATAATTTTCCCACGTCCGGTTTCATATGCTTGTTTTATTCCATCAATACCTTGAATAATGCCACCAGTTGGAAAATCAGGACCGCTTATAACGGTCATTAAGTCCTCTACTGAGCACATTGCATTATCAATTCGCATAATTGTTGCATCAATGACTTCACCAAGCTGATGAGGTGGAATTTCAGTTGCATATCCAGCTGAGATTCCGGTAGAACCATTTGCCAGTAGATTTGGAAAACTTGCTGGCAGCACGATAGGTTCCTCACTTGTATCATCAAAATTGCTAACAAACTCTACCGTTTGTTTATCTATGTCACGAAGTAATTCCGAAGCAATAGGGGAAAGACGTGCTTCTGTATACCGCATCGCAGCCGCTGGATCCCCATCAATGCTACCGTTATTTCCGTGCATTTCAACGAGAACATTACGAAGTTTCCATTCCTGGCTCAGACGCACCATGGCTTCGTATACGGAAGAATCACCGTGTGGATGATAGTTACCAATTACATTTCCAACTGTTTTTGCTGCTTTTCGAAACGGCTTATCATGGACATTACCTTCTACATACATCGAATATAAGATTCTTCGTTGTACAGGCTTTAAGCCATCACGTGCGTCAGGAAGTGCACGATCTTGAATAATATATTTACTATAACGACCAAAGCGATCACCTAGTACGTCCTCCAAAGGGAGATCACGATATTTTTCTTGTGGCATATTTATTCACCCTCCGTTGAAAGCAATTCATTTTCCAAAATGTTAGCATCATCTTGAAGTCCGAACTGCACGTTCCGTTCAATCCATTTACGTCGAGGCTCAACTTTATCCCCCATCAGCGTTGAAATACGTCGCTCAGCTCTAGCAACATCCTCAATCTTTACACGAATGAGCGTTCTCGTTTCAGGATTCATAGTTGTTTCCCACAATTGATCTGCATTCATTTCACCAAGTCCTTTATAGCGCTGCAGAATATAGCCTTTTCCAACCTTCTTTGTCACTTGATCTAGTTCATCGTCTGACCATGCATACTCTATCACTTCTTTTTTACCCGTTCCTTTGCTCACTTTGTACAGTGGTGGAAGTGCAATGAATACTTTTCCTTGTTCAAGAAGCGGCTTCATATAACGATAAAAGAATGTAAGCAATAGAACCTGAATGTGTGCCCCGTCCGTATCTGCATCAGTCATGATGACAACTTTATCGTAGTTAATATCCTCTACCGAAAATTCTGGACCAACGCCGCCTCCGATTGCATAAATTATCGTATTAATTTCTTCGTTTTTAAATATATCGGCAAGCTTAGCTTTTTCGGTATTAATTACTTTCCCGCGAAGTGGAAGAACTGCTTGAAAACGTCGGTCACGCCCTTGTTTTGCCGACCCACCCGCTGAATCTCCTTCTACTAAATACAATTCATTCCGTTGTGGATTACGAGATTGAGCCGGTGTTAGTTTTCCGCTAAGAGACGTTTCAGTCCGCTTTTTCTTTTTACCGCTTCTCGCTTCTTCTCTCGCTTTACGTGCAGCCTCTCTTGCTTGAAATGCCTTTACGGCCTTTTTAATTAAAATAGCTGCTACATCTGGATTTTCCTCTAAAAAATAGGAAAGATTTTCTGAAACAATCGCATCAATTGCAGAGCGCGCTTCACTCGTTCCTAATTTTCCTTTCGTTTGTCCTTCAAATTGCAGAATACCTTCAGGAATACGAACGGATACTATTGATGATAAGCCTTCACGGATATCACTACCCTCAAGGTTTTTATCCTTCTCTTTTAAAACACCTATTTTACGAGCGTATTCATTAAATACACGAGTCATGGCTGAACGAAAACCGACTTCATGCGTTCCACCATCTTTTGTTCTTACGTTATTAACGAAGGAAAGTAGAGTCTCTGAATATGCATCATGAAATTGAAATGCAATTTCAGCCTCAATTCCATTTTGTTCCCCTTCAAAGAATACGACAGGATGTAAAGAAACCTTTTCTTCGTTCAAATAAGTAACAAAGGCTTCAATACCAGTTTCATAATGAAATATATCTGTAATATCGTTACGATCATCCTTTAAAACAATTTTCATATTTTTCATTAAAAAAGCGGATTCTCGCAAACGTTCACTTAATGTATCGTAGTTATAGTTAGTTGTACTAAAAATAGTTGCATCTGGTTTAAAATGAATCGTCGTTCCTGTTTCCTTAGTTGTTCCCGTCACTTCTAACGTGGTAACGGGATTTCCACCATTTTCAAAACGTTGTTGATAAACATGTCCATCACGGCGAATGGTTACGACAAGCCATTCTGACAATGCATTTACAACAGAGGCACCTACTCCGTGCAATCCTCCACTCGTTTTATAGCCACCCTGGCCGAATTTTCCCCCAGCATGAAGTACTGTTAAAATCACTTCAGGTGTAGGTTTCCCCGTTTTGTGTATACCCGTTGGCATACCTCGTCCATGGTCTTTTACACTTATACTATTATCCTTATGTATCGTTATAATTATTTCATTTCCGAATCCAGCTAATGCCTCATCAACTGAATTATCTACAATTTCATATACTAAATGATGCAATCCGCGGCTATCCGTGCTTCCGATATACATACCAGGACGCTTGCGTACCGCTTCGAGCCCTTCTAGCACTTGTATCGCATCTTCGTTATATTGTATTTGCTGTGCCAAAGCCTTTACTCCCTTCCTACAAACAATCAGAACATACGTTTCTATTATAACATACCATTGTACCTAATTCTTGACAAGTGTATGCACCGCATTGTATGTAGACGTAATTCAAAAGAAAAATCCTTGTTGCTACAAGGATTCCTTCTACGTTACTATTTCAAAAAAAATGAACTTTGTCAATGCCAAGGAATAGGTAAGACGGACAATTCACCAAATTTTCCATATGATCCACAGAACAATAAGCCAAAAAGGAAGGACAAAAAGTATTCCTAATAGGCATCCTCGAAAAAATTTCATGAACAGCTCGCCTCTCTTTAAAAACTCCTCACATGACATGGTCTACCAATCGTATATACATCTACGAATAAAGATTCTTGTATACCATTATTTTGTTAAAGCATGCTCCACTTTAATACAGCGATCCATAATTACTGTATAACCCTGCTCTTTTAAAAATTCATAAGTATCTTCGTCTTGTAAACCAAGCTGTGCCCAAAAGACATCTGCATCAATTTTAACAAAATCCTTTGCGACTTCCATTAAAAATTCAGATCGACGAAATACATCGACAATATCTACATGTCCTTCAATTTCAGTAAGCGTTTTTACAGCCTTTTCACCAAGAACATAGTCTGCTTTAGGATTTACAGGAATAATTTTGTAACCTGCGTCTTGCATCGCTTTTGCAACCATATAAGACGTTCTTTCAGGATTATCAGACAATCCTACAACAGCAATCGTTTTGCTTTTCTTTAATAATTGACCAATTTCTTCTCGTGTTGGATTTTGCATAGTAATTCCCCCTTTTTTCTAGTATAGCCAATTAAGCAAGGCTCTTTCAATAGAAAGAGCCTTTATACTAATTAGCAATTGCATCTAATATGATTGTTTTTTGCTGTTTTTGACCATCACGATAGTATGAAACAACTACCTTATCGCCAACCTTTTTCTTATCATACAAGTATTTTCTAAATTCAACGCTATTTTCTATTTTTTGATCATCAAGCCCAACAATTAAATCATAGCGTTGAAGTCCTGCCTTACCAGCAGGAGAATTTGCTGTCACATCAGCTACTAAAACACCGCTTGTTACATCTTTAGGTATTTTCAATCGGTCAGAAATGACACTAGGAAGCTCGTCTAATGAGCTTAATTGAATTCCCATAAATGGTCGTTTCACTTGACCATCCTTTTCTAATGCATCCAGTGTAGGCTTGGCTACATTAATAGGAATTGCAAATCCAATTCCCTCTACTGCTTGCTGGGCAATTTTACTAGAATTAATTCCAATCACTTCACCATTAGCATTCAGAAGTGCGCCCCCGCTGTTACCAGGATTGATACTTGCATCTGTTTGAATAACCTGTGCTTGCCAATCTTCTTTTCCATCTCCGTTAATATCAACAGGAATCTCACGATCTTTACTGCTAATAATTCCTTCCGTTACCGTCCCTGCAAACCCAAGTGCACTCCCAATGGCAATGGCTGTGTCACCAGCACGAATATTATCAGAATTTCCTAATGTGGCGATTTTTGTAATATCTGTTCCGTCAATTTGTACAACAGCTAAATCAAGCCATTGATCGGTACCAACTAATTTCGCTTGGAGCTTCTTTCCATTACTAAGTGTAACCTCAAGCTGTTTTGCTCCTTCCACTACATGGTTGTTTGTCACAATAAATGCTTGATTTCCAACTTTTTTATAAATAACGCCTGAGCCTGTACCGGTCTGCTGTGTTTTATTAGATTGAGCATCAGTAGTTTGATAGTTCATCACACTTACCACTGTATCCTTTGCACCATCTACCATACCAGCTATATCTGTAGACTTTGTAGTTTGCACAACCGGTATAGCTGTCCCCTGTACTTGTTGAACCTGCTGGGTCTGCTTTGTATTTTGCATATTTGAAATATACGGACTCGCAGCAGTGATGGTAATTGCTCCAATAAATGCACCTACCAATCCTGAGACAAAATATCCTTTTCCTGTGCGAGGACGTGCGTTTTTATCTTCTCTTGTAACCGTCTCATTTTCATCGTAGTATCCCATAGTTTTATTCTCCTCTCAAATACATTGTAATCCTAGTGTAATAGAGCACTGTGAATTCATTGTGAACTCCTAGTGAATTTCAAAAATATTGTAGAAATTCCTAAAAGGAGGTCAACTCATACTTAAAGATCGTATCTTTTTTATATGAACATATAAAATTCGAAATGAAATATTCTATTCTTCAAACTTATAACCCACTCGAATGACGGTTGCAATATGCTTTGCACGCTCGCCTAGTTTATTTCGAAGTTTTTTTATATGTGTATCCACCGTCCGGTCGTCTCCATAATAATCATAGCCCCAAAGATGGTCTAATAAATGCTGGCGTGATAAGACAATCCCTTTATTCTCCATTAAATATAACAGCAATTCAAACTCTTTATGTGTTAATATAATTTCATCTCCATTAACAATGACAGTGCGAGATAGTTTGTTAACTTCAATCCCACATAGTGATAACATATTTTCATCCTGGCCGATTAAACCTTCTGCTCGTTTTAATAATGTTTTTGCCCTTGCTACAAGAACTTTCGGACTAAATGGTTTTGTAACATATTCATCTGCTCCTAATTCAAACCCAAGCAATGTATCCTCTTCATCAGAACGTGCAGTTAGCATAATAATGGGCACAACGGATTCCTTTCGAATACGACGACACACCGACCATCCATCAATTTCAGGTAGCATAATATCGAGTATGATTAAATCAATGTTGTGCACTTCGAACTGCAAAAGAGCCTGCTTGCCGTCCTCAGCCTCCACCACAGTAAATCCCTCGCTCTTAAAATAATCGGAGACGATTTCGCGAAGGCGCTGTTCATCTTCTACGAGCAGCACCGTTTTACTCATATAATTCCCTCCTAGCCCTTACTTCAAACAAAAAATTCACTCATTTTGTAATATAAATATTGCCCAAGTGATTCATGACTTTGTATTTTTTGTTTCCTATTACATCAGTTTACTTCCATAATTCTATCATATCATGATTATCTCAGTCTTTTACAAACAGAAAGGTCGGTTCGACTTCAAGTAGATAGTTGTTTACACAGTTTTTTTATTGTATGGTACAATAAGTGATGGATTGACTTAGAAAAAACCGTTAGAACCTTTTTAAAGGAGAATCGAACTTATGCTTACTTATGTTTTATTTATTGTCGCTTATTTACTTGGTAGTATCCCTTTTGCATTAATTGTTGGAAAGGTTGGCTATGGAGTAGATATTCGGCAACACGGAAGTGGCAATTTAGGAGCTACAAATACGTTCCGAACGCTAGGAAAGAAAGCTGGATTTACTGTTACAGCAGCTGATATATTGAAGGGGACACTGGCAGCATCATTGCCTGTATTATTTGGTCTTACCATTCATCCACTTTTGTTTGGTATTGTTGCCGTAATTGGTCATATGTATCCCGTGTTTGCTAATTTTCGCGGCGGAAAGGCTGTAGCAACATCAGCAGGTGTGCTATTGTTTTATCAACCAATTATTTTTATCATCTTAGTCTCTGTTTTCTTAGTGCTTCTTTTCACTACAAAATATGTATCCTTATCGTCTATGATTGCAGCAATTGTAGGGGTTATTGCAGGTGTTATTATTAATGACAAGCCGTTTCTCTTTACCATTTCATTGTTAGCCCTTTTTGTCTTCTATCGTCATAGGGCCAACATCACACGAATTTTAAATAAAACTGAACCAAAAGTTAAATTTTAACATACTAACGAAAGGAGAATTTGCTAAGCATATATATAGCAGCTCTTTTCGTTATTTTTTATAATCAAGAAAAAGAAGTGTTTAGTAAAGGAGGCGAAATGAAATGAATATAAGCATATCAAAAGATGCAGCAAACTGGTATAAGGACGAACTCTTGCTTCAAGACGAAGATTCACTATGTTTTTTCGTACGATATGGAGGGGAGAGTACCATTCATAAAGGATTCTCTCTTGGCATACGAAAAGATATACCTATTCAAGCCGTTACAAAGGTAACCGTGATTGGAATTACATTTTATATTGAGCAAGATGATGAGTGGTATTTCGATGGTCAAGATCTTTCTATTACCTACATGAAGGGTGACGAAGATCCTACTTTTCATTTCACAAAATAAAAGTGCTGAAAACTCCGTTATAACATAGAAAGAAAAAGCCGAAACGTTTACGCTTCTAGCTCTTTCTTTGCCGCTTCATAGGCCATATACCATTCTGGATATAGTTTTTTGAACGATACTGGACGAAATGTATCCCGACGCACTAAGATATTTGTTGTTTTCGCAGTAATACAAACCTCACCTTGTTCATTCCATATTTCGTAACCATAGATAACACGTACTGGATTTATTGTATCAATCCACGTTTTAACAAGTGCCTTTTCACCATACCTCATCGCCTTACGATACGAAATTTGTAAATCTAGAACCGGAGAAACAATCCCGTCCTGTTCCATTTGTATGTAGGAAACTCCCAAATCCTCGATAAGCTGAGTTCTTCCTAGCTCAAGCCATACAACATAATTTGCGTGATACACAACTCCCATTTGGTCCGTTTCAGCATAGCGTACTTCTATTTCTTTCTGTGATACATGCATCATAACGTCTCCCTTTGACCGTTTCTTTCCATCTAAATAATCATAATACAACAACAGAAAAAATAAAATAGAAGCGGTATATCTTTTTTCCAAAAAAGGAGTGGACACTATGATTCAAATCATCGTCGTTGCAAGTGGCGACACGCTCTATAAGCTAGCAACTAAGTATGGGACAACAGTCGAAGAAATAGCAAAGGATAACGGCTACGATGCAAGTTTGCCTCTTGTTGTTGGTCAATCATTGCTTGTGAATACGAAGGGGAATATCTACTATGTACAACCCGGAGATACATTGTACAAAATTGCGCTCACATATAATATCCCAGTAAGTACATTATCAAAAGCCAATAATCTTTCAATCAAAACCAACCTGGCAAGTGGGCAAACGTTATACATTCCAAAAGGAACAAAAAAGCAAATTGAAGCAATTGCTTATTTGCAGCCTACTTCTATTCCAATCAAAAACACATTACTAGCAGCGACGAATGGAATCGCTCCATATATCACATACATTGCCTATTTTAGTTTTGAAGCAAACCGAGATGGGACACTTCAAATGCCAACAAACTTAGAAGATATTATCACTATTTCAAAACGAAATAAAGTAGTACCGATGCTCGTCGTTACCAATTTAGAAAATGGAAATTTTAGTCCTACCTTAGCAAACATCATACTAACTAATAAAACTGTTCAAAATAAGCTGATTACAACTATATTAGATACGGCGAAAAAGTATAATATGAGCGATGTTCACTTTGACTTTGAGAACGTTTCGCCAAACGACCGGGAAGCGTATAATCAATTTTTACGGAATGTAAAAGATCGACTTCCACAAGGATATACACTAAGTACTACTTTGCCTCCAAAAACAAGTTCTAATCAAAAAGGGCCATTCTTAGAGGGAATTGATTATAAAGCGCACGGGAGCATCGCCGATTTCGTAGTTATAATGACCTATGACTGGGGATGGCAAGGTGGTCCTCCTTTGGCTGTATCACCTATTATTCCTGTAAAAGAGGTTATACAATATGCAAAAAAAGAGATGCCAGCAAAAAAAATAATGATGGGGCAAAACTTATATGGTTTTGATTGGACGCTGCCATTCAAAGAAGGAAATCCCCCAGCAAAAGCACTAAGCTCTGTAGCAGCGGTTTCACTAGCTAGAGAGCACAACGTTCCTATTCTGTATGATACCCTGGCACAAGCCCCTCATTTTACGTATGTTGATAGCGCTGGAAAAAAACATGAAGTCTGGTTCGAGGATGCTCGTTCTATACAAGCAAAGCTAAATCTTATAAAAGAACAAGGCATTCGTGGTATTAGCTATTGGAAGATTGGTCTCCCTATGCCCCAAAATTGGAGGCTGCTAACGGAAAATTTTACGATAGAAAAAAAGGGATAATGTATTTTCCATGGTCATAAAAAGGACCTAAACAGAATTTAGGTCCTTTCCATTTAATTTTCTATATCGTGTGAACTCATATGTCGATTTTCTTGTCGAATTTCATTTCGCATTTGCGCAATACTTGCCATTCGTTTTGCATTTTTTGCTTCTATCGATGCTTTATCATGCTCATTTGCTAGACGTGCGGTTTCTTCTGCCTCATGAATATTTTCAAGTGTATTGTGTACCATGCTCTGAAGCTTTTCTACATTATCACTTCGATCATCTTTATTTACTCTCATTCTTATCCTCCTCCAAACTAAACTCTTGCTTATTTAGTTTGTCAAAAACTCATCACAATATACAAACCTATTCGAATCAAAAAACAGGACGATTACGCCCTGTTTTGATTATCCGTTGTCTACAATTGGTTTTTTCCCAGTTTTATCTTGCATTTGCTTTCCTTTGTTACCCCCTGCTTCAATATTTCTTGTCCCTATATGGTTGGGTGTAAAATCTTTGCTATTTTTTTTCGGATTGCTCATCACATTCCCCTCCTTCTTAAATAGTATGCTAAGACCATTTGTTCAATATACAAGGATTATGCTTGATTTCTCATTTCTAAACGTTTTTCAATTCGTTCTTCAATCTGTCTGATGGCCTCATTGTCGGCAAGAAGCTTGATCCTATTTTCCAAAACAAGCTCTTCAAATGTTTTTCGATGATTCTGTCTCATATGCTCACTCCTTCCTATTGCTAGTAGTATGGACTGAGAATAATTCCATTTATACAATTTGTTAGAAAATTTCAAATTTTATTTGGAGTGCAAAGACATTTCTATGCAAATATTGACTGAAAAACCTACTGCATCGAAGATATCGCTTGTTCCAGAAATGAAGCTGTCATTGCTCCCACATATTTTTGACGAATGATTCCCTGTGAATCAATAAAATAAGAGGTAGGAAGCGACATAATTTGATATGTATTTACAACAAGAGAAGAGGAATCCAATAATGCAGGAAATGTATAACCGTTATCTTGCATAAAACTCCGAACTTTCTGTTCCCCGTTGGTACGTTCGGAAACAGTATAATTTATAGCTAGCAATACAGTATTTTCATCCTTTTTCTCGAAGAATGTTTGCAAGACGGGCATTTCCTCTTTACACGGTGGGCACCAGGTTGCCCAAAAATTTACGATCACTTTTTTTCCTTTAAATGAGGATAAGGAAATGTGATCTCCATTCGTTGAAAGTAACGTAAAATTCGGTGCCTCTTTCCCTATTTCAAGTCCTTGTTTCGAAATTACTTCCGTTTCTGCACTTTGTTGTATTGCTCTTTGCCCATTAATCTGCTGGTAAATCGCGTAACTTGACATCGATAGAAACACAAGTATTATTATTATATTTCGTATCATCGCAACCGTCCTCCCGTTTTTTGTATATATGTATACAAGTTAGATAGGACCTATGCGTATTAATTCCATCCTCCCTTTACATATCCTTCTATATTTTGTTAAACATAAAAAAAACGAGAGGAGAAATCTCCTCTCGTTTTCCAATCAATTTATTCTACCGATATGAAATTAGCGAGAAACTTTTGCTTCTTTCAATCTGTCACGAAGAACCATTTGTAGAATACCACCATGACGGTAGTAATCAATTTCCACTTCAGAATCAAAGCGTACAACAACTTCAAATTCTTTTGTCTTTCCTTCAGAATCAGTAGCTGTTACTTTAATTAAATCACGTGGTTTTACATTTTCGTCAACATGGATAGCAAATGTTTCATTACCAGTTAAGCCTAGTGTTTCAGAGCTTTCACCTTGTTTGAATTGAAGTGGAAGTACACCCATTAATACAAGGTTGCTGCGGTGAATACGTTCGAAGCTTTCAGCAATAACTGCTTTAATACCAAGTAAGTTTGTACCTTTGGCAGCCCAGTCACGAGAAGATCCCATACCGTAATCTTTACCAGCGATTACAAGAAGACCAGTACCATCTTGCTTGTATTGCATAGCTGCATCATAGATTGATTTCACTTCGCCAGTTGGCCAGTAAGTTGTAAATCCACCTTCTGTTCCAGGAGCGATTTGGTTTTTGATACGGATGTTTGCAAATGTACCTCTCATCATAACTTCGTGGTTACCACGACGAGAACCATAAGAGTTGAAATCGACTGGTTCAACACCTTTTGAAGTCAAGTATTTACCAGCTGGTGTATCCTTACGGAATGAACCTGCAGGTGAAATGTGGTCAGTTGTTACGGAATCACCGAATTTACCAATTACACGAAGACCAGTAATTGCTTCCACTTCTTTCGGTTCTGCAGATAATCCTTCAAAGAATGGAGGATTTTGAATATAAGTAGATTCGTCATCCCATGTGTACAATGCTTCGTTAGAAGTTTCGATTTCGTTCCAACGTTGGTTGTTTTCGAATACAGTTGCATATTCTTTCTTGAACACTTCAGCAGTTACTACAGAAGATACAACTTCTTGTACTTCTTCAGCAGATGGCCAAATGTCATTGAAGTATACAGGCTTACCTTCTTTATCTGTTCCAAGAACATCATTGCGAAGGTCAATATCAACAGTACCAGCAATTGCGTAAGCTACTACTAGAGGCGGTGAAGCTAAGTAGTTAGCTTTTACTAACGGATGGATACGTCCTTCGAAGTTACGGTTACCAGACAACACTGCGGAAACAAGAAGATCGCTTTCTGCAAAAGCTTTTTCAAGTTCAGGTGCTAATGGACCAGAGTTACCGATACATGTTGTACAACCGTAACCAACCGTATTAAATCCTAATTGATCAAGGTATGGAGTTAAACCTGCTTTATTTAAATATTCAGTTACAACTTTAGAACCTGGAGCTAAAGAAGTTTTTACATATTCAGGTACTTGTAAGCCTTTTTCAATTGCTTTCTTCGCTACTAAACCAGCACCGATAAGAACGGATGGGTTAGAAGTGTTTGTACAGCTTGTAATGGCTGCGATTGCAATTGCACCTGTTTTGATTTTTACTTCTTTGCCTTCTAGTGTAACGTCTACTTCTTTGTCAAATTCTTTTTCCGTAAAGCCAAAGCCTTGGTTTCCTACTGGAGAAACAACCGCTTTGCGGAAAGCACTTTGCATATTTGAAAGTTCAATTAAGTCTTGTGGACGTTTTGGACCAGAAAGACTTGGTTCGATTGTAGAAAGATCAATTTCTACTACTGTTGTGTAAATAGGATCTTCGCTACCAGGAGTGTAGAACAAGTTATTTGCTTTGCAATATTCTTCAACAACGCGAATTTGTTCTTCATTTCTTCCTGTTAAACGCATGTAGTCAAGTGAAATGCTATCGATTGGGAAGAAACCACAAGTAGCACCGTATTCAGGAGCCATGTTTGCAACAGTCGCACGGTCAGCTAATGACATACTTTGTAAGCCTTCACCGAAGAACTCTACGAATTTACCAACAACACCTTGTTTACGAAGAACTTGTGTTACTTTAAGTGCGATATCAGTTGCAGTTGTACCACTTGGAAGTGTTCCAACTAATTTAACACCGATAACTTCTGGAACTGGGAAGTATGAAGGTTGACCAAGCATTCCAGCTTCTGCTTCGATACCGCCAACGCCCCAACCAAGAACACCGATACCGTTGATCATAGTTGTATGAGAGTCAGTACCTACTAATGTATCAGGAAATGCTACTTTTTCTCCGTTTACTTCTACAACGTGTACAACTGGTGCTAAATATTCAAGGTTTACTTGGTGCACAATACCAGTTGCAGGTGGAACTGCACGGTAGTTATCAAATGATTTTTGTGCCCAGCTCAAGAATTTGTAACGTTCACCGTTACGTTTAAATTCTAAATCCATGTTGAAATTTAATGAATCATCTGTTCCAGCTTTATCAACTTGAACAGAGTGGTCAATAACTAGATCAACTGGAATTTCAGGATTGATTGTGTCAGGATCCCCACCCATGTCAGCCATAGCTTTACGAAGTGAAGCTAAGTCAACAACAGCAGGTACTCCAGTGAAATCTTGTAAAATTACGCGAGATGGTTTATAAGGAACGTCGATATCTTGTACATCTTTTGTTCCCCATTTTGCAAGGTTTTCAACATGCTCTTCTTTAATAACACGTCCATCAACTTGTCTGAGTACAGATTCAAGCAATACTTTAACGGAATAAGGTAAACGAGAAACATTTCCGATTCCTGCTTCCTCAAGCGCTTTCAAACGATAATATTGATATGGTTGTCCGTCTACTGTAAAAGTAGCTTTTGCGTGAAATGGATCTAATTTTGCCATTAATAAATTCCCCCCTGTTAACGTGAGAAAAAGTCTAAAATACATTGTATATACATTTTACAATGTTTTACCTTGTTATCTTATTACAACTTCGAGCATAAGTAAACAATAAGAAACTTATAGTTTTCGATAAGAAATACTTATTGCATATTCTCGTATACAATGTATAAAGCTTTATCTACCTAGATATTCACAAACCAAACAAATAAATGTCTTCCCATTAGCATTCAATTGAATCGCATGCAATTCTTTGTGTACAATAATGTTTCATTACATTTATACTATATCATACATTTCAGCCTAAAAAAACGCTTCCAAGTAATTTCATTCCTCTTTACTCCATAATTTTCTATCCCAATTTGAAGATTTCTTGATACATTTGTATATTGTCTGGACAGGTCCCTCATACTATTTTTAGGAGGTGATTCAATTTGGGAAAGCGAAAAGCAAATCACATCATTCCTGGCATGAACGCTGCTTCTGCCCAAGGCAAAGGAACTGGTTATAATGAAGAACTAAGCAATGAACCCTTAACTGCCGAACAACGTCAAAATAATAAAAAGCGTAAAAAAAACCAGTGAAAAATGGACCCCCTTTCTAGCTTCTTTAGAGGGGGGCCCATTCTTTTTGGTATTCCTTACTCTTCATCAATCCGATTCATGATGGTATACACATCTTGTTCATATTTTTCAAGCTGCAGGCGTTGTGTATCACTCGCCGTTTCAAGAGCATTTTGTATTTGCTGATAGGTTTCTTCTACTTCTTTACGCAAATGCTTTAACTCTGCTCCAACGTTTGGACCATCGTTTTCTACACTGCTATAACTATCTGCAACTTGCTTCATTCCTTGCTGTACTGCTTGATATGCTTGTTGTTTGTCTTTATGATAGGGCATAGTATTCAATTTGCCTCCTTCATGGATTGTAATCTTTTCTAGCATTTGTCAATTGAGATTAAAGCATACGGGTATAAAAGAAAATAATGCAACCATATTAACAAATAAGGAGGGATAGTTATGAAAGAGAATACAAATGAAAACCAACAGAAGCAAAATAGCGGACAGCCAAAGCCAATGAGTGGATCTCACAAAGTAAAGAACCGAAATCATTCACGCCAAAAAAATAATGCTCATCACGACATGTAACTCATTTCATGTTGAAAGGCAACGTAAAAACGACGAATTTCTATATATTCGTCGTTTTTTCAATTAAAAACATAGAGTGGTTGGATTATCTTGTTAAATACATATTATCATTTTATTTTTAATTCCATAAAACGCTTTCACCTTTTTTTTGCTTTTGCATACAATAGTCAGAATTCAACTTTACGGGGGTTTGCGCCATGCGTGCAAAGAAAAATTGCTTCTTACAAGTAGAAGGGTTTGAAAATTGGATGCATCAATTTTTCTTAGAATCATCCGTTATGCCTATTGATTTATTTGAAACAAATCAATCCTACATTTTAGAAGCAAACATACCTACTTGTAACCCAACCATTTTTATTAAGAAAACACAAGTTGGTTTAAGTATCGCTTTTACAACAGAATATGGTAGTAACATCAGACGGAATATCCTATTGCCACAACATATTTTGAACAAAAACATGATTGCAAATTTTGAAAACAAATTACTTGAAATCATTATTTCTAAAACAGAATGTGTGTTGCACGATTCAAATGACATCTTGCCAATTACACAAAAAGAAAATTAAACAAATGCACCTACTAGAACGGAACTTCTATGGATACTATTTATCAAAAAGAGACGACTTGTCTCTTTTTGATTATGCGTATTTACTTATACGTAATAGTATGATTCTGAATTAGCTTTGTTCTCCTTTTTAGAAGAACCTTAACGAGTAATAAGATTGGGAAACTAATGAAACCCAAAGTGGCAACAAGAGAAAATACAAATCCACCGTTTTGGTATCCATAGTGTTCAAGGAGAATCCCTCCTAGCCACGGACCTATCACACTTCCAAACCCAGTAAACCCCATTGCACCAAAGTAAGACCCTTTTGCATG
>NZ_JBXKMX010000060.1:0-11032 GCF_056992975.1 Ectobacillus sp.
ATCAATTCCATTATGTATGCCTTTAATCGTGCGTATGATAGGAAAGAAACGCGCCCATTTTACATAACAAGAGCGATTTCGATTGTATTAACTATCGCGATGGTATTTATCATTATGTTTGCACTTGTTTTACCTGTGTTTGGAAAATTAGTCGGTTCTGCTATTTATGAGGTATTACAATTACCTGGGAGCTTTTTAGAAATATGGGGTATGCTGCGGCTCGTTCTTAGCTTTTTTGTATTATTTTTCGTCTTTGCCTTTCTTTATAAATTTGCCCCTAACCGAAAGTTGCACCCGAAAGAGGTTATGCCCGGAGCAGCGTTTGCATCAGTTGGATGGGTTGTTGTCTCCTATTTGTTTGCATTTTATGTGGAGAGATTTGGAAATTATGCGAGTACTTATGGCAGCTTAGGAGGTATTATTGTTCTCATGCTTTGGTTTTATTTCACAGCGTGGGTCATATTACTTGGAGGAGAGCTAAATGCTATGATTTATAGTGGACGTCATACAGGTAGTGATTTCCATACTAAAACGAAGGATTGATTCCCATACTAGTAATGAAAAGGGGGGTCATTTCATGAGTAAAAACTTACATGGAAATGCGAAAAATGATAAAAATCAACGGAAGCAACATAGTAGCTCACAGCCAAAGCACAAAACGAGTAGCAGTGCTAATGGTTCTAACGACTATCATTAACAAAAAGAGACTCCAGAGGAAATGTCCTTCTGGAGTCTCTTTTTGTTATTCATTTGCTTTTAATAAACGTAAGCCATTTAAAATGACGAGAATGGTGCTTCCTTCATGCCCAATTACTCCGTATGGAAGAGCTAAAAATTGGAGGAAGTTTGAGCATATGAGTAAGGCAATTACAGTTAGTGAGAAAATAACATTTTGTTTCACGATCACATTCATGCGTTTTGATAAACGAATGGCTTGGGCTAGACGTGTAAGTTCATTTTTCATTAGAACAACATCGGCTGTTTCAAGTGCAACGTCCGTGCCTTCTCCCATTGCAATACCAATACTTGCTGTTGCCAGTGCAGGTGCGTCATTAATTCCGTCACCAACCATCGCAACTGTTCCATACTTTTCTTTTAGTTCTTTAATTACTTCAACTTTAGTTTCAGGGAGGCATGATCCATAATACTCAGAAATGTTACCTTCTGCAGCGATTGCCTTTGCTGTTTGTTCGTTATCCCCGGTAATCATTACGGATTTGACACCAAGATCACTTAATTGTTTAATTGCTACTAACGTTTCTTGACGCAGAATATCCTTTAAAGCGATTAAGCCAACAATGCCTTGTTCATCGCTCATATATACGATTGTTTTTCCATCATCTGCAAGACGGGATGCGATTCCACCAGCAAATGTAGAAGCACCTTCTCCAACGAAAGCAGGTTTCCCAATTTTATAAGCGGTAGTATGAACAATTCCCTTTAGTCCAAATCCGGTTACATCTTCTACCTTTTCAGGTTTGATAAGGGTGACACCGTACTTCTCTTTCGCAAATTTCACAATGGCTTCTGCTAAAGGATGGGTCGAATGGCTTTCAATAGAGGCCATTACTTGAATCATTTCAGCCTCAGTAATTCCTTCACGTACAAATATGTCGGTTACAACAGGACGCCCTTGCGTTAATGTTCCTGTTTTATCAAAGGCAATAGCTTTTAAAGAAGCGAGACGTTCTAGGTGCACACCGCCTTTAAATAAAATACCATGTCTGGCACCGTTTGAAATAGCGGAAAGACTAGCAGGTGTAATGGAAGCAACGAGAGCACAAGGTGATGCAACCACTAGTAATATCATTGCGCGGTACAAGGTTTCATTCCAGCCCCAGCCAAGAGCATAGTGGGGAACGAACATCATTAATGCAACTACAGCTAATACAGCTTTTACATAAGTTCCTTCAAACTTTTCAATGAAAAGTTGGGAAGGAGATTTTTCACTTTGGGCACTTTGTACCATACGAATAATTTTTTGAAATAAAGTTTGGTCACTGCTTTTCGTAATTTTTATTTCAATTGCCCCGCGCATATTTACTGTTCCTGCAAATACATTATCATTTACTTTCTTTTCATTCGGAATAGGTTCTCCTGTAATAGCAGCTTCATCTATATTTGTTTCACCGAGAATGATAATACCGTCTGCAGGAATTCGTTCGCCTGGTTTCACGAGAATAATGTCTTCAATTAGTAAGTCTTTCACAGCAACTCGTTCTTCTGTACCATTTGAAATACGAAGTGCTTCTTCTGGCTGCAAATCGAGAAGGGCTGAGATTTCTTTTTTACTTTTGTTCATCGTGTATGTTTCCATCGCACCGCTAAGAGCGAAGATAAAAATTAAGATGGAACCCTCGGCCCAGTAGCCAATAATAGCGGAACCAACAGCAGCAAAAATCATTAGCATTTCTACATTTAAATCTTTATCCTCAATCGTTTTTGTAATTCCTTCTTTAGCTTTTGCATATCCTCCAATAATAAATGCAAGTACAAAGAACGCAACAGAAACGGCATTTGCTCCTTGTTTATCTAAAAGCCAGCCAATAAGAATGAAAACACCAGAAGATAGAGCGAAAATAAGGTCGTAATGATTCTTAAACGTTTCAATAAGTGAAGACTTGTTAGCATTTTCTTCTTTTTGTATAAGTGATTTAGCTTGATTGCTCATTTGTATTATCCCCTTTCTTTATCCTAATGAGAAAAAGAATCAAAATCGTCACCCCTAAAAAACACGAAAGCTGCCATCCGAATGGATAGCAGCATATTAATCTGTTCATGAGGTATTCGATTTGTATTTTCTTACACTGTGATTATATCATAAACTATTATGACTACAATAGGGGAAAGCTGGTAGATACTTATTTTTTTAGTAGGTTGTGGACAATAATTTGTAGAAATTTCGATAAAACTGGATGATAGTCTAAGTTGTAATATGTGATAAGAACAGATAAGATAAACACAGTATTCTTTTTTTAGTTAAATGATATTGATACATCGGATTTTGGATGGAACGATTGTATTTTTTAAAATAGGAGAGTGTAATACAATAGAATGGAATATCATATAATGGAATTTATTGTGCATTATGGATATGCGGGCTTAATTTTGATACTGGCCGGAGGTGTTGTAGGGTTACCGGTTCCTGATGAACTGCTTCTTACATTTGTAGGATATAACGTTTCCCAAGGGTTTATGACATACGTTAGTGCAGTTTTATGTGGTCTAATAGGAGCAATGCTTGGGATTACGCTCAGTTACTTACTAGGGAAACAGTTTGGTCTACCTTTACTTCAAAAACTTGGCCCCAAATTTGGAATTACGGATAAAAGAATTCAACGCACGCAGTTATTATTTGATAAATATGGTCCATTTCTTTTAATCATCGGGTATTTTCTACCTGGTGTTCGCCATCTGACTGCGTATTTTGCAGGCATTTCATCGCTAGGCTTCAGGCGATTTGCTGCCTATGCCTATGGAGGAGCATTCATTTGGGTGACATTGTTTGTTACACTTGGACTAAAGCTGGGAGATAACTGGCATACGGTAGTACGATACATTCATCATTATGGTGTTATGCTAACAATCACACTTTGCTTCGTTGGAGCGTTAATGTGGGTATACGTACAGGCAATGAAAAATGCGCGGGAAAGTTAAAATGAGCAAAAAAAACAAGATTGGCTTAGCCAATCTTGTTTTTTTTGCTTTATTTAGCAGCTGCAAGACCTGTGATTTCTGAAATTTTATCTGCAGGTTGTTCTTGACCGTCAATAGTTACGCTAACCTTTTGATTTGGATTTGCTGTGACAACCCATGCGTTCGGTAAGTAGCGAGATTTGAATTTTGTTGCTGGAACGTTAATAATATCCCCCATTGCATATAACGTAGCAGAAGCGCCACCGTCCATTGCCATGGCATTATAAGCGCCCTTTTCATATAATAAATCTTGACAATCTTTAATGGATGCGCCAATACTATGTGTTTGTCTTCCGTCAATGACTAGAAACATAAGTGTTCCATCTTTCTTTTGTGCCATGATGGTACGCGGACCATATCCCCAGCCACCGTTGCCGCTCGTAATCATTTTTTCGCCTTTTACGATCAATTGTGGCATAAATCCGGCTGCAGAAACGACACCTTTATTAAGAAGTTGTTTAGCAGAGTAATCACCGGTAATCATTTCTCCATATTTTGTTAATCCAGCAATTACGGTGTTTGAATTTTCATCTTTTGGTGTATTAATGATTTTACCATCTGCAATAACAATCCCAATTCCAACTGCACCGCCGCCGACACCTGTTTCATCAACAAATCCGCTTGCATTTACAGCAGCCAGTGCTTTTTCCCGTTGTGCCATTACATAAATCTTCTCACCGACATCTGCACCTTGTGTGCCTTGCTGATTAACAAGTTTCACATTAAGAGGGTTGCTTATTGTCATTAGCTTTCCTTCATAATAATGATCATCAAATTTTTGTTTCACTGTTTCAACGTTTATGGATAAAGGTAGTAATTTACGTCTATCAAGCTCTTTTTGGGATAAAGAGGTAACTGAATCATCACTATTAATCGTTTTCGGGCTATAAATATTTTGCAGAATAGCATCTAACTCTGCCTTTGGCAATAATAATAATTGTGCATATTGCCGATGCTGTGAAGTAAGAATTGTTTCAGCAGCAATTGTTCGTAATTGGTGACCATATGGTGTCGCAAATAAAATTACTAATCCACATATAATGATGCTTAATCCTGTTGTTAAAAGAATTTTCAGAGAAAGGATTAGCTTTCGTTTCATTCATAAATCTCCCTTCGTATCACACATAGCAATGATATTGCTACAAAATATAAGTATACAAATAAAAAAAGTAATAGCAAGTTAAAAAATCACAAAAAAAAATGTATATAAATCATCTTCCGATATAGCTATGTATAATAATTCACACCCACTCAAAAAGTATAATTCTTCATGGCATGGGAGTATAGCTAATTGGGAATGAATGTAGAGCAAAATGAAATAGGTTGGAAAATCATAACTGTCTAAATTTTTATACAATCTAAACAATATAATATAGATGGTTTCATAACTATTCAATTACAGATGTGTTAAAGTTTCATGTAGTTCTACCCATTTCATTGTAATATTTGTATTGTAGCGTAAGATACAATACTAACGATAAGGGTTGTTTTCTGATTCATTTGTATAATAAAAAGGAGAAGGGCAATTGCACCTTCTCCTTTTTATTGGATATTTCCTTGCAGTATAACGATATTACTCTGCAATTTCTTCAAGTTGAAAATACGTTACGTTGTAGATGTGCTCAACTTCTTCGTCTGTCATATACGTCAACTCTTCACGTTGGAACCCTCTTTGCTTTTGGATAAACTCGATCATGTTTTTACGTTCTTCTCTTCTCATTATAATTTCCCCTCTCCTATTGTTTTAATACAGTTTATTTTATTTACGCTTATTATATAACAGATAAAGCAACGAATGCTACAACTTTTTAAAAATTCAGAATTGTTACAAGAAAATAACTTAGAGTACATGAGGTTTTATTTGTTTGTGCAGGAACTGCTCATTGGATATCGTATTGGCTGAAGGAATCGATCAATGACCTACTCTGCAATTTCTTCAAGTAGAAAATATGTTACGTTGTAGATGTGCTCAACTTCCTCATCTGTCATGAACGTTAGTTCATCACGTTGGAACCCTCTTTGCTTTTGGATAAACTCAATCATGTTTTTACGTTCTTCTCTTCTCATCATAATTTCTCCTCTCATCCTGTTTTAATACAGTTTATTTAAGTTGATATTATTATATAACAGATAAAACAAAAAGTGCTATACTTTTTTTAAAAAAAATTACAAATTTTTATAGAGAAGGAATTAATACGGGCTAATGTAATGGAAACAGGGGGGAGATCCCCCCTTATAAATCAAGCTTTTCTGGAGTTCCTGCTTTTTCAACTAAATAAATATGAACAGGAGTTATTTTTACTAGCACGTAGTTTGGATCATCTGGTCCTTGTAGCCAGTGATGGAGGGCATTATTCCAAAACTTTTGTTTTAAGGTCTCATTATCCTCCAGATTAGCTGTTCCTTCAATTTCAACAAATGGATCGTCCCAGTTATTATTTGTACTTCCAACTAGAACATGAACATGATTATTTTGCTTAATATCTGCGATCTTCTTGGATTGACGATCGGCTGCCATGTAAAGTGTTACGTCCTCGTGAAAAAGCATCATAAAGCTACTATGAGGTTTATTATCACGAATGGTAGCCAGTACCCCTGTTTGTCCTTGTTCTAGTACACGTAATACCTTTGCCTTTAAATCCATAGTTAGCATTCTCCTTCCATTTTTGTTTCCTTGTTACTTTCTTCTAGAAGGATAGTTTTTAACCAAACTGCAGAGAAATTTTACGAAATTTTGTGAAGAATAATGATAAAATGAAGATTATTAATAGCAAGGAAAGGCTGGGAATGAATGTTTAATAAACTGTTTTTATTGTTTGTAACAATCGGAATTCCGCTATCAATTGTAGGGAATGTACTCCACTTGCCAGATACGATTATGTTTGGCGTATTTTGTCTTACAATAATTGCACTTGCAAGCTTTATGGGAAGGGCAACGGAAAGTTTGGCCATCGTATCAGGACCACGGATAGGTGGATTGTTAAATGCAACGTTTGGAAATGCAGTAGAATTAATTATTTCCATCTTTTCTCTGAAGGCTGGATTAACAGAAGTGGTTCTTGCTTCGTTAACAGGATCCGTGCTTGGAAACTTATTGCTCGTTGCAGGTTTATCCTTTTTTATTGGGGGATTAAAATACAAACGGCAATCCTTTAATGTATATGATGCCCGTCATAATTCAACACTACTGATCTTTGCTGTTGTTGTTGCGTTTGTTATTCCCGAGGTGTTTTCACAAACTTTAAATGAGGGAAAAACATTAACGCTTAGTGTTGGTATTTCTGTAATCTTAATTCTTCTATATCTCGCAGGTCTATACTTTCGACTTGTTACACATCGCGGTGTGTATCAGCATCAAGAAGATGTGGCAACAGAGCATGAAACACCGGAGTGGGGTAAGAAAACAGCAATTGGTGTATTATTTGTCGCCACTCTAGCGGTTGCGTATGAATCGGAATCCCTTGTACATACATTTGAATCGGTAGCGAAAACATTCGGCTGGTCGGAACTCTTCATCGGAATTATCATTGTAGCAATTGTTGGAAATGCAGCAGAGCATGCTTCTGCAGTGTTGATGGCAATCAAAAATAAAGTGAATGTTGCAGTTGAAATTGCAATTGGTTCCACATTACAAGTTGCTATGTTCGTGGCACCAGTTCTCGTCATCGTATCCATTTTGATGCAGCAGAACATGCCGCTTGTATTTACCTTACCAGAATTGATTGCCATGATTACTGCTGTATTCTTAACCATTTCCATCTCTAACGACGGGGACACGAATTGGTTTGAAGGCGGAACACTGCTAGCTGCCTATATCATTATGGGAATTGGGTTTTATCTTCTATAAATAGGCGGGATTTTTTGTAGCAATGAAAAATATAATAGGTAGTAAATTAAGAAAAGCTTAAGGGAGAAACGAATGAGAATTACGCGCTTCGTCTTTTTTGTGATAGGGTTGCTTATATTGACGCTAGGGGTTAGCTTTACATTGAAGGCTCATTTAGGAGCGGGTCCGTGGGATGCATTGTCTGCGGGACAATCTCAAACGATTGGTTTTACGGTTGGAACATGGGTTATTATTAACGGAATCGTCTTACTGTTCGTAAACGCATATTTATTAAAGAAAAAGCCAGAGTTTTTAGCGGCTATCACATTTTTTCTGATTGGGACGCTAATTGATTTTTGGTTATTACGGGTGTTTAACAGTTGGGATCTTAGTGACTTAAGCCAGCGCGTCATCGTACTTATCATGGGAATTGTGCTAATTGCGGTAGGGGTTGCCATGTATATGCAATCGCATTATCCCGCAAATCCAATTGACAAGCTTATGCTTGCCTTGCAGGAGAGATTCCAACTGCCATTAATGGCAGCGAAGACGATAGCAGAAGTTACAGCACTTATTTTAGCATTCCTAGTCAAGGGACCAGTAGGGATTGGCTCGCTATTTATTGCATTTTGCATTGGTCCCATTATTCATATTCTATTTCCAAGGATGAATCGCTTCCTCATAATGGTCGGCTCTATTTTAAAATAGAGTCTTTTTTTTATGATTTTTTTGGCATAACGAAGCAAGGAGAAGAAAACAATAATTATGATACTTCATATGAAAAAGGAGATGTTGTATGAAACGTACAAAACATGTCATTATGTTTTTCATTCTTTTGTTTAGTTTCTCGTTTCCATTTACAGTGTATAGTAGTGAAAAAATTCCGCCCTCTGTAGTGGATATATCTAAGGAAAATACGTATCCGAATGCAACGCAAAATGTACCACGATTGCAGCCAAGCGAGTTCGCCAGTAACTTGTTGAAATCATCACCGGTCCCTATTGAAAACCCAGATTTGATCCGGATGCTAAATGAAAGCTCAGTTGCAAATGCGCCGCTGGCGGTTGGGTATAAAGCTAGAATTTACTTAGGGCAATGGCCGCTTCATTATGAATCCGCAGAAACTGTCGTGAACTGGGAATACCAACAAATCAACAAAAACTATGTCGATAATAGAGGAAACGGAAATTTTGTACAAATGACATATAACCAGGATATGCAGCGCATTGTACGCGGAGGATTATCTGCAAACGTGAAAAACGCCGATGAAGTGAAAAAAATGATGATGCTAAAGGCAATGGATAAAACGCATTTACCCCTTGCATTTCAAACAGTTGTTGGATATGGTACGAAAACTAGCCGCGTTTACAATTTACCACCAAACAATATTGGTTATCTTTATGCCTACGCACCATTTGTAAATGAAAAGGGGAAAATTACATTTGGAGAAGTTTTTCTTGTGTTAAAAGGAAACCAACGCAAACTTGTCATTGAAAACGTAACCTCACAAGGAATCGGAGCATGGATTCCGATACAGGACCGTCTGTCATTTGGATTTTTGGCAACAACGAAACCGAGATGATACATAAAAAGATATAATTCCTTCAATTAGTTGAAGGGATTATATCTTTTTTGCTACCTACATATAGTGAAGTGCTCGAATCGTATTCGCTTAGGGGGAAAGCATGTGAGTGGTAACAAAAAGAGATTGGATTGTGCCCACTCAGGGGGAAAAAGCATGTGAGTGGTAATAAAAGAGATTCGATTATGCCCACTCAGGGGGGAAAGCATAAGAGCGGTAAAAAAAGAGATTCGATAGTGCCCGCTCAGGGAGAAAAAGCATGTGACTGGTAATAAAAGAGATTCGATTGAGCCCACTCGAGGGGGAAAAGAATGAGAGCGGTAAAAAAGAGATTCGATTGAGCCCACTCAGGGAGAAAAAGAATGAGAGCGGTAAAAAAAGAGATTCGATTGAGCCCGCTCAGGGGGGAAAAGAATGAGAGCGGTAAAAAAAGAGCCCGGATAGTGCCCGCTCGCGTGGAAAAAGCCTATGAGCGGTAAAAAAAGAGCCCGGATAGTGTCCGCTCGCGTGGAAAAAGCTTATGAGTGGTAAAAAAAGAGCTCGGATAGTGCCTGCTCGCGTGGAAAAAGCTTATGAGCGGTAAAAAAAGAGCTTGGATAGTGCCCACTCGAGGGGGAAAAAGCTTATGAGCGGTAAAAAAAGAGCTTGGATAGTGCCTGCTCGCGTGGAAAAAGCTTATGAGCGGTAAAAAAAGAGCTCGGATTGTACACGCTCTGGAGGGAAAAGCATGAGAGCGGTAACAAAAAAGCACTAACAGTAAAAAATTCTATCACATCTATTTTCGAAGTCCGTGCTTTCTCAGTGTCCTCTAACAAAATCCTCCCCTTTTCCTATTATGCTTGACCCGTTTCCAAATGAATCCCATACTAGTACTAATCATAGAAAATAGGGAGGAGAATGGGCATGAGCATAGCAAATGGTTTTGTGATTTCGACTAACAAAGAGTATCTTGACATCGATGTGATCTATCAGTACTTACACGACGAATCTTACTGGGCTAAGGGGATTCCTCGTTCCATTGTTGAAGAATCGATTGCGAATTCAGTCTGCTTCGGGGTGTATCAGGAGAAGGATGGAGCATACAACCAGGTGGGCTTCGCACGTATGACTACCGACTTAGCTACCTTTGCTTATATTGCTGATGTGTTCATTCTTAGGGAGTTTCGGAATTTGGGTTTAAGTAAAGCGTTAGTGCAAACGATGCTTGATTATCCAGGAATACAGAACGTTCGCAAGGTTTTATTAGCAACAAGCGATGCACACGGCTTATATCGTCAATTTGGGTTTCAGGAAGTGGAAAATAAACAATTATATATGGAAGTAAAACGGAAACACTATGATAAATAGCCGCAGCATTCGCTGCGGCCCTCAACTTTACAACAATGCTTTTTTCTCTAAAAAATTTTCGTCTGGATAGTAGCTATTTTTCACAAGGATGTTCGGACCGAGACATTTGACAGAGGAGCAATGACAACTAATAGATTTCGCCACTGCTGAGTCTTGCCATGTTTTATACGCTTGCTGCAGCGTATGTGTTTGAATATTGCCGAGAACCGGAATGTCGCCAAAGTCTGTCACGATGATGTTGCCATCGAAAATGTTTACGTTTAGGCGAGAGCGGCCATCTGGATCATTACGAACTGTTACGTTTTTGCTTTCGCGAAGCTTTTTAATGATTGCTTGGTCCTGTTCATCTGTGCTACATGCATAAAATGGAAGGGTACCAAAAAGCATCCAAACCTTATCGTCCCGAATATCAAGCAGGTGGGAAATGGCATTGCGAATTTCACCTTTTGTTAAAATTTCTAATTTGCTGGCAAAATCACTTGGATACATTGGATGTACTTCGTGTCGTTTACAACCCATTTCTTCTACAATTTGCTTATGAATATGTTCGATGTGCGGCAACGTACGTTTATTTAGCATCG
>NZ_JBXKMX010000061.1:0-10434 GCF_056992975.1 Ectobacillus sp.
AAGAAGCTTTTCGCAAAACATTATCCTTGCTGAACGGTTCTTATGCACTTGCTCTTCTTGATAGAGAAGATACAGACGTTATTTACGTTGCAAAGAATAAGAGCCCGCTTCTAGTTGGTGTTGGGAAAGACTTCAATGTAGTAGCTAGTGACGCCATGGCTATGCTACAAGTAACGGACCAATTTATCGAATTAATGGATAAAGAAATGGTGATCATTACAGATATGAGCGTAACGATTAAAAACCTAGCAGGAGATACAATTGAACGTGCACCTTACACTGCGGAATTGGATGCAAGCGACATTGAAAAGGGAACGTATCCCCACTTCATGCTAAAAGAAATTGACGAACAACCGCTCGTTATTCGCAATATCATTCAAAAGTATGAAAATGAAAATGGCGAAATCGAACTTTCTGAAGACATTCGAAATGCTATTTTAGAAAGTGATCGTATATATATCATAGCCTGCGGTACAAGTTACCACGCAGGATTGGTAGGTAAACAATTTATCGAACGCTTTGCGAAAATTCCAGTAGAAGTGCACGTAGCAAGTGAATTCTCTTATAACATGCCACTACTTACGGAAAAGCCGTTCTTCATCTATATTTCACAAAGCGGAGAAACAGCAGACAGCCGTGCTGTACTCGTACAAACGAATGAACTCGGCTACCCAGCGTTAACCATTACAAATGCACCGGGCTCTACGATCTCTCGGGAAGCAGATTACACCATGCTCTTATATGCAGGTCCAGAAATTGCTGTAGCCTCTACTAAGGCTTATACGGCGCAATTAGCTGCCCTAGCTATTTTAGCTGCAGACGTAGCCAAAGCAAAGGGTCTATCCATTGGCTTTGATTTAAAACAAGAACTAGGCCTTGTTGCAACAGCAATGATTACGCTATGTGACCAAAAAGAAGAAATGGAAAAAATCGCAATTGAATACTTAACAATGACGCGCAACTGTTTCTTCATTGGCCGCGGTGTAGACTTCTACGTAGGTTTAGAAGGCGCATTAAAGTTGAAAGAAATCTCATACATCCAAGCAGAAGGCTTCGCAGGCGGCGAATTAAAGCACGGAACAATTGCCCTAATCGAAAACGGCACACCAGTCATCGCTCTAGCAACGCAAGCAAGCGTAAACCTAGGTATCCGCGGCAACGTCAAAGAAGTAGTAGCGAGAGGCGCCAACCCATGCATCATCTCCATGAAGGGATTAGAAATGGACGGAGACCGCTTCATCTTACCAGCAGTCAACGAAGCACTTACACCGCTTCTATCCGTAATCCCGCTTCAACTAATCGCATACTATGCAGCCTTGCACCGTGATTGCGATGTGGATAAGCCACGTAACTTGGCCAAGTCTGTTACAGTTGAGTGAGATGGAATTTTAAGTGAGTTTGGTTATAGTTTTATAAAAAAAGAGTGATTAAAATCCTGTTTTTGCAGGATTTTTTTCTTTAACTATGAGGCAGGATGAACAAGAAATAAAAAGCATTCTATATTGAATGCTTTTTATTTTTATAATAATTTAGTGATGTACTAGAGTGCGTTAATATGCGGTCTAATATTTTTTCAGTAAATGACATACAGTAATTAAGTATTAGCCCCCCTAAACAAACGGTTAATAAAGTTCCAACGCCAATTGGTCCATTTAAAATCATTGCCATTATCAAGAATATGAGGTAAATGAATGTTCTCGAAAAAAATATATTTGTTCGAGTTAATTCTTGTATGATTAATGTTAATCGGTCAACTGGAGTCGGTGCAAAATTTGTTTGTAAATATGTTGCAGTTCCTAATCCTATAACAACCAACCCGATTCCAAAACAAACAACTTTGCTGTACCATAGTTCAGATGTTATCAAATTACGCAATAAAAAAAGCCACATATCAATACCAATACCCGTTATAAAAGCTGTTAACAATCCCAAGACTTCTGGCCTTTGTCTTTTTAAAAATGAATTACAGCCTATCAATAGTAAAGCTATTATTATTTCCCAACTTCCCACAGTAAGCCCCACATTTATGGACAGTCCTACCAAAAGTGCATCAAAAGGGGAAGTTCCAAGGTCTGATTGTATAGTGAACGAAATACCAAGAGTTAAGATTAAAATTCCTAATACATAAAAAACATATTTCACTTTGTTCGACCTCTTTATCATTGTTATTTTGTTGCAAATGCAATAAAAATAATATATATTAAATTTAACCTAATTTTGTTGCATTTGCAATAAAATGTGCATGGAGGAGTTAATTATGAAGGGAATTCTTCGTGAAATTGGAAAGATAGCAAGGCATCAAATTCTATGAGTAATATAGAATTTCAAGAATATGACCTTACAAAAGGGCAATATTTGTACCTTGTTCGAATATGTGAAAACCCAGGAATCATTCAAGAAAAGTTATCTGAGATGATGAAGGTAGATCGAGCAAGAGCAGTTCGTGCTATACACACACTTTTTCCAACAGAGAAAGGGAAAAAGGTTTATCCTTTTATAAAAAGAGAAACAAGAGAAATTGTTGATTATATAAAGGAGCGACATATTTAAATGACTATAAATTTAAAAAAGTGTACCTTTGATGATTCACGCAAACTTCAAGAAATTAGTTATGAAACATTTAATGAGACATTTAAGCATCAGAATTCACCCGAAAATATGAATGCCTATTTGGAAAGAGCATTTAACTTAAAACAATTAGCACAAGAATTGTCCAATATTTCTTCGCAATTCTTTTTTGTTTATTTTAATAATGAAGTCGCTGGATATTTAAAAGTTAATACCAATGATGCTCAGTCTGAAGAAATGGGTGATGAATCACTTGAAATCGAGAGGATTTACATAAAAAACAAATTTCAAAAACATGGGCTTGGCAAATATCTGCTAAATAAAGCGATGGAAATTGCGGTAGAACGTAATAAAAAGAAAATCTGGCTAGGCGTATGGGAAAAAAATGAAAATGCTATAGCTTTTTATAAGAAAATGGGGTTTGTTCAAACTGGGGCCCACTCTTTTTATATGGGTGATGAAGAACAAATGGATTTTATAATGACCAAAACACTTATATAATTTTTTAGGTGGGATTTTGTTCAAAAAAACTCCTTTGGCACGATTGTCACAACAGAACAAGGGAAACCAATTGTCACTCATTTGCCTTTGGAGTTAAATAAAAATGTTAAGTTTAATATTGTAAAGAGATTCGATTGTGTCGAAAAAAGGGTGCATTCTTGCATTTATACGATAACGAATGATGCTATCAATAATCATTGAAAAGGAATAAAGTACTAACTGAAAACTTTGTCCTTTGGAACTTAAAATATCATAACCAGGTGGTAAATTTGATTTTATATAGATGTATAAAATTTACTTATTATTTTCATTCCATTCCATTATAAAATACAGTAGTTGTCCAAAAAAACTACCGAAAACAACAATAAACATCCATATGTTCTTGTTGAAATAGTTGAAATAGTTTTGAGTGGAAATCTTTTTTAAGCACGTTATCATGATTACTATGTCAGCCAGAACGGCAATAATGGGAAACAAACTTGATAATAATTGCAAGTATTCACCTCCTAAACTAGTTATTAATCTGGTAGCCGATAGGAGCTATTTTTCAAACAATCAATAGCCCCTTATATCATCCTAACGCAGATTCTGTGGTATATATCCACTGTATCTCCCAGTAATATAGCTGCTTCTTTTAAAAAGTTATACACTTCTCTATATTTTAAGATTGCGATAGCATCTTTGCTTGAAAAAAGCTCTGAAAACCCTGAAATATATATATCTTCCATTGAATTTTGAGCAATTCTTATACTTTCGATTTTAGTTTGGGATTCAGCAGGATTTTTCTCCAGAACTAAAATGGCTTCACTAAGTTCTAGGGCGCCCTGACTTAATAAGCTAGACATGCCTATTATGGTAGAGTCCACTTCGATGTTCAAAGCCTTAATTGTCTTAAATACTGATATTGAGCAATCAATTATTTTGCTCATCTCCACAGAAATGGAATACAGATCCTGCCTGTCAAATGGGGTTGTAAATGCCTCTACAAGGTCATATTCAAGCTTAAATCGTATTTTATCAGCTTCACTTTTCTTAATGAACAAATCATTAGAATCTGTATCATCTTTATCTTTGATCCATCTTTCCAGAGCATGAATAACTTGATAATTTATTTTGCTCTGCTCGAAAAGCATGGAATAGAAGTCATACTTCTTAGGAAATATTTTGTCAAAAAAGGTACTCTCTTTCATTTATATAATCCTCCCATCAATTAGTAAGTCGATAACAGCAGAAGCTATGGCAGAGCATGGAATTGTTATAAACCAGGCAGTGACGATTTCCTTACCTATGTTCCAGTTTACCATTCTATATTCGTCTGCTGTACCCACACCCATTATGCCGCCTACTACCACATGGGTTGTGGAAACTGGTGCACCAGTGAAGGTGGCAATTAGTATTGATATCCCCGAAGATAGCATTGAATTCAAGCTGTGAATTGATCTAAGATCATATATTTTGTTCCCTATTGTTTTCATTATTTTCCAACCGCCTAAAGCGGTACCAACAAACATAACCAAGCCCACCATTATCTTTATGAGGGGCGGAACAGAATGTGTATTCACTACACCGGCAGATATGAGTGCTAGTGAAATTAGTCCGGTTATCTTCTGAGAATCATTTGAGCCGTGGCTGAATGCAAGTGCAGCGGCTACAACCCACTGTAGTTTATTTATCGTGCTAGTAATGCGGAATTTAGCATTTCTTAACAGTAGAGTAGATACTTTTTGAATTAGATATGCAATGGTGAAACCTAGCAATGGTGAAAAAATAAGTGAAACAATAACCTTTATAATACCTACCACTTGGTGGTTGCCTGAAAAGAGCTCTGATACGCCCCATAAAATGCTGGAGGGACCATTGGCAGTCCAGGCAGCTCCGATGAGCCCTCCAATAAGGGCATGGGTTGAACTGGAAGGTATTCCGATTCTCCAAGTAATGATATTCCAAATGACTGCCCCTAATATGGAAGCGATTAATATATGTATAAGATCAATTCCCGGAGAGATTCTTATTATTGCTGACACAGTATCAGCAACTAGGTTTCCGCTGAAAAAAACACCAAGCAGTCCAAATACCGAAGCTAGAAGCACTGCCTGTATTGGGCTAGCAGCATTGCAAGCTATCATTGTGGCAACGACTGAACTTGCGTCATGTAGTCCGTTTGTAAAGGTAAAAATTAGTGCAATTATTATCACAATGGCCAACAGTAAATAGATTCCTGTCAATATGGTTTTCCCCCTTTTTTAAATTATATATGTATATCCACTAGCGCTGCCTAGAAACGCAGGTAACCCACGTTTTTATCTATAAACACAAGTCGTGCTAATCCTAATCCTTTTATCTTGCCCATTCTTTTGTTTTGGATATGGACAGGAACCACCTGTACACCCATTATAAAGGAATTTTTTTATTAAAGACGGTAAAAAATCGGCTATTCTTAGTATTTCAAATTATCAGATTTAAGAAAATTTTAATAAATGGATATTACAATGAAAATGTAGTGATTTTTTCAAGATAGATAGCGTTGACCACTACTCTGCACCTTTGTACATAATGAAAAAACGAGTGGGGAGGTGAGTTTATGCAAATTTCTGGATTAGGAAATAGCGCAATGCAAACGTATCAATCTCTTAGAGCAGCTAAGCAAAGTCAGGCACCCGTTCAACAAGTAAATAATAATAGTAATCAATCTACGCAAGTGTCAAATTCAGTAGATGCCGATCATGATGGAGATATTGATGGCAAGGGGAAAGATATTGATGTACGTGTTTGATTGTGATGAAGAGAAGTCTAAGTATATATGCTTAGGCTTTTTTTGCTTCTATAAACAAGAGGAAATGGTTAGCTGTTTGTACATATGGTAAAATAAAGAAAAAAACAATATAAAGTTTATATTGGAAATTTTTAATAGAGACCGACGTAATGATTGGAAGTTTCAATGCGTATAGTGGGAAAGGGTAACATGAAGGTATTATAAATAACCAAAATTCTTGTAAAGGGGTGAGGAATTTGCATGTAGTTACGCAGTATGGGTTCATAATCCTCCTGATTGCGTTTATTTTATACAGAAGAATTAAACGTTCCATTGGATTTCAGCCTTTTAAAGCACGACGCCTTATGATAAGGATTGTACTCTTTTCGATTATCATGGTTCTTTTACTTGCAATAAGCGTGGCACAGCCTTGGGCATATTTCTACGATTTGGTAGGTATTCTGGTAGGAATGATAGTAGTTCTATATGCAAGGAAACATAGCTCGTTTGAAATCCGAGGAGAGTTATTGTATTATCGAACGCATATCTGGATTGAATCCATTGTTTTATTTTTGTTTCTTAGCCGTTTTGCTTTCCGTCTCTTCACCTTATTTTCTACTTCTAACACACCATCATCTATGAACACTTCAGCAAATAGTCAGCACCTTGTATCCGATCCTTCTACTTTAAGTAGCTTCTTTCTTTTAGCTGTATATTATATAGGATTTTATTCGTTTGTTTTGAAACGAGGAAAATCAATTTTGCAAAACAATAATCAAAACATGGCTTAAGATTTTTATTCTAGATAGGTTGTCTTGTTTAGCAAGGTAAATCAAAAATAGAAATTTAAGGAAAATATGGTTAGGGGTTTTCAAAATGAAAAGACTATGGCAGAATATAAGGAACTTCCTATATTTTTTTGTTGATTTCAAATCCAAAACTAATAGTTATACGAAGTTGTAGAAAATGAACAATAACGAGCGGAGGAAATGAAAATATGGTAGCTTTGCCAAATTGTCCTGAATGTAATTCAGAATATACGTACGAAGATGGTAGTCTTTTGGTTTGCCCCGAATGTGCACATGAGTGGACGGTAGCATCAGAAACCGAAACGAGTGAAGAGGAGAAAGTTGTCAAAGATGCGAACGGAAATGTGTTACATGATGGTGACACGGTAACCGTAATCAAAGATCTAAAAGTCAAAGGAAGCTCATCTGTCTTAAAAATCGGAACGAAAGTAAAGAATATACGATTAGTTGATAAGGCCGAAGGAAATCATGATATTGATTGCAAGATTGATGGATTCGGAGCTATGTACTTAAAATCTGAATTTGTTAAAAAGGTATAATGGGGTTTAATCCTTTTGAATAGGAACTGATAAAAATAACCATTTTAGATGGAATGATCTAAAATGGTTATGTAAGCTTATTGGGGGAATGAACGATGAGTGGGAGTGAAACCATTCCGGAACTACCTTATTATGCAGTGATTTTTACATCAAAGAGAACGGTTGGTGACAGAGGTTACAAAGTAATGGCGGATAAAATGGTAGAGTTAGCTTCTAGTCAGAAGGGATTCTTAGGTGTAGAAAGTGCTCGGGATGAAGGGCTCGGAATTACTGTTTCGTATTGGGATTCTTTAGAATCTATAAAAGATTGGAAGGAACATGTAGCCCATAGAGTAGCGCAAGATAAGGGGAAGACAGAATGGTATAAAAATTTCTCTCTCAGAATTTGCAAAGTAGAAAGACATAACTTTTTTGAAATGCAAGAATTGCAGTAGTGTTCTTTTGTTTCTTCTCACTATGAATTCCTTGGCTGTAAGAATTTTAAATAAACTTAATTAGACACAATAGTAAGTGATTAAAAGAGTAGACGTCTCACGTATTCGTGAGGCGTCTTTATCATTTTTAATAGCTATACAGTCACGTGTTTTTTTTTACATAGTAGGGTTATGTTACTTTAGTGGTTAGAAGGATAAACTGTTAAGAGTCATTTTCGGCAATAAAAATAAAATATTTACAACCATACTCCATAAACTAGTAAGGAAATTCCCAAAAACATTTGAGGTGAGTGAACATGAATATATCTACCTATTTAATTGTTATTGGATTTATCGTAATTATTCTTTTGCCCGTGGTCATTGCATTGGTAGTAATCAGGTTATATGTAGTGGATATAAGACAAAAACAGCACCCTGTATTACGTAATTATCCAGTCCTCGGAAGAGTGCGGTATTTTCTTGAGAAAATTGGTCCAGAATTACGCCAATATCTCTTCAATAGCGATACAGAAGGCAAGCCTTTTTCACGGGATGATTATGAGCACATTGTGAAAAGTGCAAAGTATAAACGAGATGTGATCGGATATGGTTCGAAACGGGATTTTGAACAAGCTGGTTATTATGTGAGAAATTCGATGTTTCCAAGGCAAATGGATGAATTGAAAATAGATCGGAAAACAAAGATACTCACGAAAAAATATCTTCTGATAAAGGACACTTTATTTACTCAGCGAAAAGAACATCTTGTAGATGAAGAAACACTTTCCTATTTGTTGGAGGATGAAGACGCTGTTATTATTGGAGAAAAAACGGACCATCCTTTTGTGGTTAAGGGGCTTATTGGTATGTCGGCGATGAGTTTTGGGGCTCTTGGAAATCGGGCGATCACAGCATTATCCGAAGGCTTAGGTATAGCAAAGGGTGCCTGGATGAATACAGGTGAAGGTGGACTTTCAGAGTACCATTTAAAAGGGAATGTGGATATTATTATGCAAATTGGTCCTGGGATTTTTGGGGTTCGAGACGAAGGAGGAGACTTTAATTGGGAGGAGTTAAGGAGAAAGAGTGAAATTCCACAAATTAAAGCTTTTGAACTTAAATTGGCTCAGGGGGCTAAGATCCGTGGAGGACATGTGGACGGTGAAAAGGTAACCCCAGAAATCGCCAAAATTCGTATGGTCGAACCTTATAAATCCATTGATAGCCCCAATCGGTTTCAGGAATTTGATAATCTACCAACCTTATTTGACTTTATAGAACGCATCCGTAACGTTACGAAAAAACCAGTGGGCATTAAAATTGTTATAGGCAGTTACAAGGAAGCCAATGAATTGGCAACGTACATGAAGCAATCAGGAAAAGGTCCGGATTTTATTACCATTGATGGGGGAGAAGGGGGAAGTGGTGCTACCTATCAAGAACTCGCCGACAGTGTGGGCTTACCTATCAAATCAGCTTTACCAATAGTTGATGCCGCACTGCATCATCATGGAGTACGTGATCGTGTAAAGCTTATTGCTTCAGGAAAATTATTTACCCCTGACCGCATTGCTGTGGCATTGGCCATGGGTGCAGACCTAGTTAACATTGCACGAGGGTTCATGATTACAGTAGGTTGCGTTCAGGCATTAAAATGTCATTCTAATGCCTGCCCAGTTGGTGTTGCGACAACGGATCCCTTTCTACAGAAAGCCTTAGTTATTGATGAGAAAAAATTTCGCGTGGTTAACTACATTGTCACCTTACGTGAAGGCCTTTTTCGTTTAGCTGCAGCAACGGGTCTGGAATCGCCCAATCAATTTGCAAGGGAACATATTATATTTAAAGATGAAAAAGGGGTTGTGCAATCCTTCGAAGATATTCATCAGTCTATTATGCAAAGAATCATGTAACTTTTTACTACCGAATTAATCACCTCTTACGATTTCGTTATCGTAGGAGGTGATTTTTTTTCTCAACGTAAACGGTTGAATCAAATAGGGACCCTGCCTGGATGTGGCACTTATCTCAAGAGCAATCACAATTAGTTATAAACATCCATATTTTAAAAAATATATCAGAGTTCACATGCATTAAAAAATGAAGTACGGAAAATATTAAATAACGATATTTAGTTTAATTTCCATGTTTTATTAAAAGTAAATTTGAGAGGGGGAATAGAAATGAGCTTATTTCACTCTAAGAAAAAGAACATCAAACAGAAAAAATCCCAAAGTTCTTCTAGTAAAAATGTAATATCTAATGAACCTCTCTCCGGTATATTTACAGATGACTTGCAGAAGATTATTAAAACCTTTGAAAAAAGTTCCGATGTTGTAGTTCGAGAATTTAGTATCGGAAAGGATGACATGATAAAGGCAGCCATTGTCTATACAGATGGTTTAGCGGATACGACCTCTATTCAAAACGTTATTCTCGAGTCATTAATGATAGAAACAAAACAATTGGAGAACCCAAAAGATAACGTTACGCATGAAAATGTTTTTAATAGGGTTAAAAATAGTATCTTAACTGTTGGAGAAATGAAGGAAATTACAGACTTCAAGGCACTTTTCACATCTGCCTTATCAGGAAATACTATTATTTTAATTGATGGCTGTAGAGAGGCTATTAGTGCATCAACAGCGGGTTGGGAGGATCGAGTTGTCTCTGAACCAACCTCTCAGACAGTCGTTCGTGGACCCCGTGAAGGATTTTCGGAAAACATTCGAACGAATACGGCACTAGTACGCAGAAAAATTAAAGATCCTAATCTTTATTGTGAGCAAAAGCAAATTGGGCGTGTAACAAAAACAAATATTGCTGTCATGTATATAAAAGGAATCGTGAAT
>NZ_JBXKMX010000062.1:0-2103 GCF_056992975.1 Ectobacillus sp.
GCCTCATATATATAATAACGAACACGATTTTCAGCGGGGGTGAGAAGATGAGTATGCTTGCTACACTTGGATACATTGTTCGTGAATTATTTATGTTCGTATCATATGTGAAAAACAATGCGTTTCCGCAGCCTCTATCCTCAGATGAAGAAAAGAAATACTTAGAGCTAATGGAACAAGGGGATCCTAACGCTAGAAACGTATTAATTGAACATAATCTACGATTAGTGGCTCACATCGTCA
This sequence comes from Ectobacillus sp., assembly GCF_056992975.1. Lineage (NCBI taxonomy): Bacteria > Bacillati > Bacillota > Bacilli > Caryophanales > Bacillaceae > Ectobacillus > Ectobacillus sp. Next base: position 244 of record NZ_JBXKMX010000062.1, read on the forward strand.
AGACATTATGTACGTGAAGTAATGTCATAGGATAGTGCATAAACAGTACGTTTTGAAGGCGAAGGTAAAATTGGTGAGTATAAAAGGAATGAGGATTAAGCAGTTGGAAATGGTGGACAAGCCTTTTTTGGGATTTGACTAATCAATTATTTTGATATGAAAAAGAATGATCTTTAATTTATCTCCTTTTATTAACTTGTATTTGGCAACTAAAAAATGTGGGAAACGGCAATTAAAAATGAACCTCTTGCCAATCATTACTCTTTAAAAAATCAGTCTATTTACTTTGTAATAGTGACTCTTTGTAACGATGACTATCTCCATCAAATAGTACTAAGTGGGAGTGGTGAATCAGGCGATCAATGACCGCCTCCGTTAAGATTGGGTCTCCAAATACATGATTCCATTGACCAAACTGTAGATTTGTTGTGATAATTATGCTTTTTGTTTCATAACACATAGAAATAACCTGAAACAATAACTCCGCGCCTTGCTTATGAAGCGGAATATACCCTAATTCATCCAAAATCAATAAGTCTAATTTTTCAATTTGTTTAAATAGTCGGCTCAACGAGCCTTTCTCATGCGCATCTAATAACTGATTGACGAGAGCTGCTACTGTATAGAACTTTACTTTTTTAGTATGATTCTGTATAACATAGAGGCTGATTAAACTCGCTAGATATGTTTTACCTGCACCAACACCGCCATAGAAGATCAAATTCTCTTGCTGTTCCATAAAATCGCCATGTAGAATGTATTCTCTTGTTAATCCTTGTCCTAATTTAACTTCTTTCCAGTCAAACGGTTTTCCCGTTACCTTCGGCAACGTTGCTTGCTGAAGTAAAAGGTTTATTTTTCGCTCTTCTCTTTGTTGAACTTCCTGTTCTAATATCTTTAATAAATACTCTTCATTGGTATCAGCTTGTATTTCTTCATAATTCTCTCGAATCCAGCTTAGTTTTAACCGTTTCGCATACCCTTTGATGATTTGATTCATTGTGCTGTACCTCCTGTTCCCGCAAAGAGACTATCATAATGAGATAAACCTCTTGTGGCAGAAGGAACACTTGGTATGATGCCTTGTACTTGAATTTCTTCCCGTTGTCCTCTACCGTTCAAAAGCTGATAGAATACTTGTTTGATAGAGTCAACAGAAGGATGGCCTCGCTCTGATGCAATACGTAACGCTTCTGTAGGTGTGGTAAAATCATGCTCTTTTAGAAGAACAGATAGGAGCTGCAGGGATTGCTGTTTTTCTATTACTGTGCATTGTTCTAAATAGGTTTGCCATTCTATTGGCAGTTGTTCGTAAAAACTTGTATATTTGATTGCCATTGGCCGTTTGGCCATGAGGGACAAATAAGGTTGCCATTTCATTGATTTCTTTTGCTCTCCATACAATCGTGCGTGAGAGATAATTAGCTCATATTCTTGTGTTAATACCTCTACCTGATTGTACGAAATCTTTGCCAAAACCTTCTGTTTGGCAAAGCGTGGAGAAGAAGAATACACTCTAGTATCAATACGAATATATCCATATTTGTCTGCTTTGACTTCTTCGTACCTTACGCATGTAAACTCTTTTTCTGGAAGCTGTAAAAACTTTTCTTTGTCTGCCAAATACAATTTGGCAATGAGCTCTTCTTTTTGATAATGCTTCCGATTTCGATCTTTCTCTGCTTTACTCCAGAAAGTATCATTTAATAAGTTAATTTCAATAATAGGTAGTTCAGGAAGAAGAAAATTATTTCGAACGTATTTCACCATAGACTCAACATGGCCTTTTTCATTCCCGCTATTTGGATTACAAAATTCATATTGAAATCCATAATGAAGAACGAAGTTCTGAAATTGCTC